>NZ_JBFTHK010000165.1:0-9411 GCF_056394205.1 Arthrobacter sp. 10T413_2
TCGCCCTCGTTCACGGCCTTGACCACGGCGTCGTAGTCACCACTGTCGATGGCTTTGCTGACCTTCTTGGTGGCCTTGCCGACCGCCTTGTCGACGCGGTCGAGGTAGAGGTCGTCGACGACGGCAACGATCGCCGAGGAGCCCGGCGGCAGCCACTCYTCCGCGTTGACGCCGATGGMCTTYTCCTCGTGACGCTTCKYGATGGCGCCRACACCTGCGCCGATCCCAGCACCGATCACGCCGGASAGCAGRAGCGGCGGAGCGAACAGTCCGACCACCAGCCCGCCGATGGCGCCGGCCTTGGTGCCGCCGGCGACCAGTCCGCCCCCATGCTCYTTGACCTCGGTCTTGCCCKAGGCGTCACGYGACAGTACGACCGCAGCCGCCACAGCCGCGTCGTCCATGCTCTTGATCGCCTTGAAATCGTCTGCCGCCGAGCYYKYGTCGGCGTACGACGAWACGAACAAGATGTAGTTGTGCTCTGCCATGGTGTTTCCTCCACTTGGTTCTGGCCGGCGTAGCGGCCATCCGGCTTCTTACTGGACGCTGTCTCCGGACGGTGTTGGACAGAACCGAWCCGTCAACTGCAAGCGGCCTGTCGCGCTCGGACCGGGGCGGTACGCACACCGGTCGTCKGGTAGGTCCAACTCTTGCCCCGACAGGCACGCACCGGCAGTGCCATAAGTCATTGGTTCGGCGAAGGACCCTGGCAGGCAGCCGGGCCGGGGATGCCCTTGTTTAGGTTGGCTCGGTGAGCAGTTTTCTGATCTCGGTGAGCTTGGCTTCGGACTCTTCCAGGCGCACCCGGAGTACTTCCTCCGTMGCGCTGGTATTGGCCGCGTCGACGGGCGGTGCGGGTTCCTTCTTGTGGGGAGCCAGGAAGAAGTTGGCCAGGTAGCCGGTGAAGGTGCCGAAGATGCCGACGCCGATGACGATGATGCCTGACCCGAGGATTCGGCCGGCACCGGTGACCGGATATTGGTCGCCGTAGCCAACGGTCGAGATCGTGACGATCGTGTACCAGATGGCGTCCGAGGCGGTCGTGATGTTGGCCCCCGGGGCGTACTGCTCGATGCKGAGCATCGTGAGACTTCCGAATTCGAGCACGAAAATGCCCATGAGCAGCAGTATGTACAGGGAGCTGCCGGCCCGGTCTTTGCTCAGCGCGCGGCCGACCGTGCGGATGCCGACGTCGCGGAGCAGCCGGTACACCCGGATCAGCCGGAAGATGCGCAGGAATTTCAGTTGCGCGAAGGGCAGGCTGGCCAACAGGTCGGCCCAGCCGAAGTGCTTGAAGAAATAGGCGCCCGCCGAGGGTGCGGTGAGGATCCGGTAGAGGAAGTCGGCGAGGAAGATCACGCTGAAAATGGCGTTCATCACCGTCAGTACGGTGGCGAGCGACTGCTCCTGCGCCACATACGCGAGCACGAGATTGACGATCGACAGGATCGAAAGGATACCGATGAAGATCTCGTATCCGATGCTCTTCAGTTCACTGTGTTCCTTGGTCATGTGTGGATTCTGGMACGTCGGCAGCCGCGCAGACGACACTTTATCGCCCAGGTCTGACCGGACTGTAGCCCCCTGTTCACGCAAATGAACCCGCAGGGAAGGGGTGCAGACGACTTCCGAAAATGACCCTTGTAGACGACCATCAGGGAGAAACACGGCAGTGACCGTATCCGCTGCTGTCTTGGAAAATAACAGCTTTCCAAGACACTGACCCGCGGGCGGATGAGCCGGCCGGGTGGCTGAGAAAGCCGGGCTCGCCGATGTCCCGATAACTCGTCTCACCGTAAATCGTCTCAGCGAGGGGATTCCGGGGACTTTCCGAGTCAGACTGGCTTAGTGAGACAACTGGGTTATACGCGCGTCAGTACTTCCAGCCAGGACGCCCAGCTCCAACTCGACGCCCTGGTCGCAGCCGGCGTGCAGAAACGCGACGTCTTCGCCGATGTGACCTCGGGAAGCAAGACTGCAATCGAACGTCCCGGAATGAAAAGGCTCCTCKAGTACGCCGAGGAGGGCGACACCGTCGTTGTGTGGCGGGTCGACCGGTTGGGCAGGTCGCTGATCGACGTGCTCAACATAGTGACCCTGCTGCGCGACCGMGGGATCCATGTGCGCTCGATCGCCGACGGCATTGACCCGGCAACCTCGACCGGGCGCATGATGCTGAATATGCTCGCTACCCTTGCCGAGTATGAGCGCGAGCTGATCGTCGAGCGGGTCACCGCCGGCATCGCAGCCGCGAGGCAGAACGGCACACGCTTCGGCTGGCCGGTGTCCGACCCGAACGTCATCGCGGACAAGCTGGCGATCGCCCAGGACGCCCGCGCGAAGGGACGCACCGCCGAAGACGCCGCCCGCCTCGTCGGCTGGAGCCGCGCAACGCTCTACCGCCACCAGCAGGCCCTCGCGGCACGCGAGAGCACCACAATATAGGTGCTCCTGAACGGAGGGTGACGGACGCCCTCGTTTTGCAGCCTCGCCCAGGTAGCGCCCGAGTTAGGCCCTCGGACCTCGCTGCGCTCGGGCTGTAAAAGCGTTTTTTCTGTTTTTGCTGCTGTCCTTCGGATGTTCCTCCCCGGCTGGTGCCGCGCCGAGTCCGAGGTGCCGGAGGAGCGCGTCGAGGATMGGCAGCTGGCCCTTGACCAGCCGGGCCCTGGCTTGTTCCTCCGTGGCCCATTCGGCGTGGTCGATCTCGGGGAAGCTGCGGACGGCGCCGGATCCCTTGGGCCACTCCAAGGTGAAGGTGTTGCTCACGATGCGGTCGGGCTGGAAGTCCGATTCGGCGGCATAGACCGTGATGACCTTGCCGGAAGGCTGCCGGAAGTCGCCGAGCCGGTGGTAGTCGGCCGTGGGCGCGGGGGTACCTACTTCCTCCGCGAACTCCCGGTGCGCGGCCTCCAGCGGGTCCTCGCCGGCGGGGTATTCGCCCTTGGGGACGGACCAGGCGCGGGCGTCCTTGCCGGCCCAGAACGGTCCGCCCATGTGGGCGATCCAGACCTCCAGCGGAGAAGCGCTGCCGTCTTCCGAGGTGCTCGTTTGCGGGGACGCGCTKCCGGGTCCGGGTGTGCTGCCCAGCCGGTAGAGCAGAATGCCGGCGCTCCGAACGGTCATGGCTCCTCCTGTCCCAACGCTATCTCAACCGGCATTCAGCTGATCTTGCGACGGTAGATGGCGATCGCGAAGGCATAGGCGACAACGAGAATGCCGACGAGCCAGGCGAGGGCGATCCAGATGTCACTGCCGCTGGGTTCCTGGGCGAGCAAGGCTCGGATGGTGTTCACGATGGAGGTCACCGGCTGGTTCTCGGCGAACCAGGCGACCGGGCCGGGCATCGACTCGGTGGGTACGAACGCCGAACTGATGAACGGCAGAAAGATCAGCGGGTAGCTGAACGCGCTCGCGCCGTCGACGCTCTTCGCCGAGAGCCCTGCGATGACGGCGATCCAGGTCAGTGCGAGGGTGAACAGGATCAGGATGCCAGCGACGGCGAGCCAGTCGGCCACGGAGGCGCCGGTCCGAAACCCCAGGATCAGCGCGACGCCGATGACGATCGCGACAGCGGCAAGGTTGGCTGCCAGGGAGGTGAGCACGTGCGCCCAGAGCACGCTTGACCTCGCGATCGGCATGGACTGGAAGCGTTCGAAGATGCCGCCCTGCATGTCGAGGAACAGCCGGTAGGCGGTGTACGCGACGCCGGACGCGATCGTGATGAGCAGGATGCCGGGGAGCATGTAGTTGACGTACGACTCGCCGGATCGGGTGTTAATCGCGCCGCCGAACACGTACACGAACAGCAGCATCAGCGCGATCGGGGTGACGGCGGTGGTCATGATCGTGTCCGGGCTGCGGAGGATGTGGCGCAGCGAGCGGCCGGTCAGGACGCCGGTGTCGCCAAGGACGCGGGTGGTCATCGGGGTGCCTTTCGTGCCGGGGCCGAGTCGTCGGTGCGGTCGTCGTCGGTGCGGTGGCCGCCGGTGGCGCCGACGAGGGCGAGGAAGACGTCCTCGAGGGAGGGCTGCTTCTCGACGTACTCGACCGTGGCGGGCGGGAGGAGTTGCTTGAGTTCGCTGAGGGTCCCGTTCTGGATGATCCTGCCTTCATGCAGGATCGCGATGCGGTCGGCKAGCTTTTCCGCCTCGTCGAGGTACTGCGTGGTGAGCAGTACCGTCGTGCCCTGACCGGCAAGTTGCTTGACGCTCTGCCACACCTCGATGCGTGCCTGGGGGTCGAGGTCGGTCGTCGGTTCGTCGAGGAAGACGACCGGCGGGTTCCCGATCAGGCTCATCGCAATGTCGAGTCGGCGTCGCATGCCCCCGGAGTACGTCGACGCCTTGCGGTTTCCTGCTTCGCTGAGTGCGAAGCGGTCGAGCAGGTTGTCGGCGATCGCACCCGGGTTTGTCAGATGACGCAACTTGGCGATCAGCACGAGGTTTTCCCGACCGGTGAGCACTTCATCGACCGCGGCGAACTGGCCGGTCAGGCTGATCGACTCGCGCACGTCGCCGGGCTTCGCGGCGACGTCGAAGCCGTGAACCGTCGCGGTGCCGGCGTCCGCCTTCAGCAGCGTCGACAGGATCCGCACCAGCGTGGTCTTGCCCGCACCGTTCGAACCGAGCAACGCGAAGATGCTCCCCGCACTCACGGTGAAGTCGACGCCCCGCAGAACGTGCAGGTCCTTGAATGATTTCTCGATGCCCTGCACCCGGATCGCGGGTTCGAGGGCCTGTCCGGTGGTCATATCCGGTTCTCCGTTCCCGGTGCGTTCACACGCCGTCGGCGGCGGCCTGATCGATGGCGTCGGTCAGGCGCTTGCGCTCCTTGTTGATCCACTGGCCGTCGGAGTAGTTCTGGATGAAGGTGTCTGCGAACTCCACCKGGTCGTCCCCGACGATGTCGCGGATGGGGGTGCCGTCGACGGCGGCCCGCTCGATCAGGTCTGCGAGGTCCTCGAGCATCTGCATGAGCACATCGCCCTTGACGATGGACCCGGCGTACATGAAGTAGCGCTCGAGTCCGTCGATTGCGGTTCGATAGCTGGCGGGGAGTTGTTCTTTTCGATCCTTGTACCGGCGCCAGCGTTTCTTGTCCTCGAATGATCCCGTGATCTTTTCGATCCATCCTGCGGCCATGGTTACTCCCCTTCGCTTTGTGGGTGTTCTATGTCGTGGTGGAGCTGTTCGATCCGCATTTGGAGGAAGCTCCAAGTCCTCCAGAACTCTTCGAGGTACTCGCCGCCCAGTGCGTTGAGGGAATAGACCTTGCGCGGCGGCCCTTTCTCGGACGGGACCTTCGCCACGTCCACGAGGCCGCGCTGCTCGATCCTGACCAGCAGCGCATAGACGGTGCCCTCGACGATGTCGGAGAAGCCCTGCTCGCGCAGCCGCGCCGTGATCTCGTAGCCGTATGCCGGCTGCGCGGCCAGGATCGCGAGGACGATTCCCTCTAGCGTGCCCTTKAGCATTTCGGTCATCTGCTTGCCCATGGAACCCTCCCTACAGCTACTTGGTGTTACTGACTACCACTAGATAGTAACACTGAATAGCGACCTGACAAGGGGCGGCAGGGGGTGGATCAAGGGGCGGATACGGCGCATTCGATTCCGGTTTCCGATGCTCGGGCGAATGGGCGCGCGCCGTGCGGGGCGGATCAGGCCGCCGGCCCCCACAAAGCCTTGCGCAGCAGCCCCTTGAGGGCCGCGACCTCGGTGTCGCTGAGGCCGGCCAGGGCTGCGGATTCCGCCTCCCGCGCCGCGGCCTCGGCTTCCCGGAAGACCGCCGTGCCTTCCGCGGTGGCGGAGACGATCTTGGCGCGCCGGTCCTGTTTTCCGGGCGCGCGGATCACCAGGCCGCGCTTCTCCAGCTCATCAATCAACGCGACGATCTGGCTGGGATCCAGGCTGAGGAATTCGGCCATCTCCCGCTGGGTGGGCTCCAGCTCACTGGTGGCCAGGGCCAGCACGGAATAGGAGCGCTCCTTGAGGCCGAACCCGGCCAGCGCGCGGTTGTTTAGGACTGAACCCGCGGCATGCAGCTTGGCCAGGAGGAAGCCCGCATCCCGGCTGATAGTTGCCGCCATGAGCTTCTCTGCCGGGACGGTGCCCGGCGCGTCGTCAACTTCTGTCGGCATGCCAACTCCAATGGTCCAGAAAATAAATCATTGACTTTTTCAACTATCCATATTTACATGGATGCAGACCAGCATCCCACGCCGCAGGGCCGGATGCACACAGCAGCTAGCAAAGGAGCAGCAATGAGCCTGTCAGGAAAAGTAGCAATCGTCACCGGAAGCGGACGGGGCCTCGGCCTGGCCTACGCCCGGGAGCTGGCCCGCCAGGGCGCCGCCGTCGTTATCAATGACGTCGATGCTGCGGTGGCTGCCGAAGCGGTCCGGACCATTGAGTCCGACGGCGGTAAGGCCGCCGCCGTCGTTGCCCCGGTGGGCAGCTCCGAGGTGGCCAAGCAGCTCGTGCAGGCAGCCGTTACGKAGTTCGGCCGGCTCGACATCCTGGTGACCAACGCCGGCATCCTGCGGGACAAGAGCCTGCTGAAGATGACGGACGAGGACTTCGACGCCGTGATCAACGTCCACCTCAAGGGCACCTTCACCTGCGCCCGGGAAGCCTTCGGCTACTTMAAGGAGAACGGCATTGCCGGCCGCATCATCACCATCGGTTCACCGACCGGCCAGCGCGGCAACTTCGGCCAGACCAACTACGCCGCCGCCAAGGCCGGCATCGTGGGCATGGTCCGCACGTGGGCCCTGGAAATGAAGAAAGCCGGCGTCACGGCCAACGCCGTCATCCCCGTGGCCGCCACCGCCATGACCAAAACCGTCCCGTACTTCCAGAAGGCCGTCGAGGCCGACGAGCGCGGCGAGGCCATGCCGGCGTTCTTCCGCCACGACCTCGGGTTCGGCACGGCCGACGACGTCGCCGGACTCGTGGCGTTCCTCGCCTCCGACGCGGCCGCCGGAATCACCGGCCAGGCGATCGGMGCCKGCGGCGACCGGCTGCAGCTCTGGAGCCACCCCGAGGCCGCCGCCACCGAATACCGCGAGGGCGGCTGGGGCTACCAGGATCTCGCGGAAAACTTCGGGAAGCTCTTCGGCGACAAGCTGCAGAGCGTCGGCGAAGAGTTCCTGCCGCTGCCGKAGGAACTGCAGCCAGCAACGGCGCAGCCCGAACATACACAGCCAGCAACGGCACAGCCCGAGCCCGCTGCGCCGGCGAAGGTCGGCTAGCCATGTCCGCGCAGCGCTATGAACTCGGCATCGACGCCGCCTCGCTGGATGCGATCGACATGCACGTCCATCTCGAAGTGGACGGCCACGGCCACGAATCCCTGCCGCCGGCACTCACGGAAGCCTCCGCCAAGTACTTCAAGGCGGAGGATMGGACCCCGTCGCTGGACCGGATCGCCGAGGTCTACCGCGAACTGAACATGGCCGCCGTCGTCTTCACCGTCGACGCCCGGACCCAGCTCAAGCACGAGCCCAACAGCATCCCGGACCTCATTGCCGGGGCGGCACGGAACAACGACGTCCTGATCCCGTTCGGCAGTGTGGACCCGCGCACCGGCGCCGAGGCCGTCCAGGGCGCCAAGCACCAGGCAATTGACCTCGGCGCGCGCGGGTTCAAGTTCCACCCGAGCCTGCAGGGCTTCGACCCCTCCAACGAGCAGTTCTACCCGCTCTGGGAAACGCTGCAGGAACTGGGCCTGCCGGCCATCTTCCACACGGGTCAGAACGGCATGGGAGCCGGGCTCCCCGGCGGGTACGGCATCAAGCTGGCCTATTCCAACCCGCTCCTGCTCGACGCCGTGGCCGCGGACTTCCCGGAACTGCAGATCATCATGGCCCACCCCTCGGTGCCGTGGCAGGACGAGGCCAACTCGATCGCCACGCACAAGTCCAACGTGTTCATCGACCTTTCCGGCTGGTCCCCGAAGTACTTCCCGGAGTCCCTGGTCCGGATGGCCAACTCGGTCCTGCAAGACAAGGTCCTGTTCGGCACGGACTTCCCGCTGATCACGCCCCAGAAGTGGCTGGGCGCCTTCGCCGACCTTCCGCTCAAGGACGAGGTGCGGCCCAAGATCCTCAAGGACAACGCCGTCCGCCTGCTCGGGCTGGGTGGCTGAGGTGTMAGTGGCGACCGAAAACCAGACCAGGCTCTACGGCGTCTGCGACTACTACGATGCCGAGTCCCTCCTCACCGAGGACGAGCGACGCGTGCTCGGCAGGCTGCGGGGCTTCCTCGATGAGAAGGCGAAGCCGCTGCTGGCCGACTACTGGGAACGCGGCGAGTTTCCGGACCAGCTGGCGCGGCCCCTGATCGAGCTGGACCTCATCGAACCCGCCGAGCTCACGACCGACAGACCCGCCCGGGGGATCTACCAGGGTTTCCGGATCTTCGAACTCGCCCGGACGGACGCCTCGCTGGCCACCTTTTACACCGCCCAGGCCGGGTTGTTCCGGACCGCCATCAGGGTCGGCGCCTCCGCGGAACAGCAGGCCGAGTGGATGCCCAAGGTCATCGACTTCTCGCTCAAGGKCGTTTTCTCGCTGACCGAGCCGGAATCCGGCTCGGACATCGCCGGCGGCCTCGCGACCACCGCCCGCAGGGAGGCCGGCCYGGACGGCGACACCTGGGTCCTGAACGGCGCCAAGCGCTGGATCGGCGGCGCCGCCACGGCCGACGTCCTGGCGGTGTTCGCCCGCGACACGGCCGACGGGCAGGTCAAGGCCTTCCTCGTGGACCGTGACGCGGCCGGCGTGACCCTGGAGAAGATCCACCGCAAGACGGCGCTGCGGATGATGCAGAACGCCCACATCACGCTCGACGCCGTCCGGGTTCCCGAGGCCAGGCGGCTGCACAACGTGAACTCCTTCAAGGACGTGGCCGCGATGCTGCGGGCCATGCGCTCGGACGTCGCGTGGATCGCCACGGGCATCCAGGCCGGGGCCTTCGAGGCAGCGCTGCGCTACGTCACCCAGCGGCAGCAGTTCGGCCGTCCGGTGGGCTCCTTCCAGCTGGTGCAGGAAAAGCTCGCCCGGATGCTCGGCAACGTCACCTCGTCGCTGTCCCTGGTGGTCCGGCTGACCGAACAGCAGGACAAGGGCATCTACCGCGACCAGGACTCCGCCCTGGCCAAGATGCAGACGTCCCTGCTGATGCGCGAGACCGTGGCGCTCGCCCGCGAAGTGGTGGGCGGCAACGGCATCACGCTGGACACCGACGTCGCCAGGTTCCACGCCGACGCCGAGGCCGTCTACTCCTACGAAGGCACCCACGAAATCAACGCCCTGATCGTCGGCCGCGCCCTCACCGGCKAAAGCGCCTTCACCCGCTGACCGCGCCGCCGCCGTCCATCAACCCATCCMCATCAGCACAGGAGCCAAAGA
>NZ_JBFTHK010000166.1:0-9386 GCF_056394205.1 Arthrobacter sp. 10T413_2
ATCCTCGGCGGAATCCTCATCAACTCGATCCTCCATGGCGGAGGCGGGGGTGGCGGCGGAGGCTGGGGCGGCGGCGGCGATTCCGGCGGCGGTTGGGGCGGTGGCGGCGACTTCGGCGGTGGCGGCGACTTCGGCGGAGGCGACTCCGGCAGTTTCTAGCCTTTTTTGCCCACGTGCTGCACGGCAACAGCCCCGAACCATTAGAGACCACGCCCAACGGACCGGACAGCGGATAGACCAAACAGCGGATAGAAGAGACACATCAACGGTTCACTGGAATCAGTGAGACAACTGAGCAGGACGAAAGGTAACACCATGGTTAAGCAGTCCATCTTCGGCCGCATGGCGCAGCTGGCGAAGGCCAACATCAACTCCTTGCTGGACCAAGCCGAGGATCCGCAGAAAATGCTGKACCAGATGGTCCGTGACTACACGAACAACATTGCGGAGGCTGAGTCCGCTGTGGCACAGACCATCGGCAACCTGCGTATGCTTCAGGACGACTACAACGAGGACATCCGCAAYGCCCAGGACTGGGGCAACAAGGCCCTCGCYGCGTCCCGCAAAGCCKACGAATACCGCGCCAAGGGCGACGTCGGTGACGCGGAGAAGTTCGACAACCTCGCCAAAGTTGCCCTGCAGCGCCAGATCGCCTCGGAAAACGAGGCCAAGTCCGCCGCGCCGAACATCGCAGCCCAGACCGAAGTGGTGGACAAGCTCAAGCACGGCCTTGACCAGATGAAGGGCAAGCTCAACGAACTGACCAGCAAGCGGAATGAGCTGGTGGCCCGGTCCAAGACCGTCGCGGCGCAGAGCCAGGTCCATGACGCCCTCAAGAGCATCAACATCATGGACCCCACATCCGAGGTAGGCCGCTTCGAAGAGAAGATCCGCCGCGAGGAAGCCAAGGTCCGTGGCCAGCAGGAGCTTGCCGCCTCAAGCCTGGACGCCCAGTTCAATTMGCTGGAAGACATGGGCGAGCAGACCGAGATCGAGGCCCGGCTGGCCGCGATGAAGTCCGGTGGCTCCCCCGCGGCCATCGGCACCGGCAACGGTGCTGCCTCCGGCTCCACGGTCGACGAGGCCGACTTCGACAAGCTCTAACCGGCCACCCGGCGCTCAGTGCCGGCGCCAAGGAACGAACCAGGGCCGGACTCCGGCGGCCCAGCCTGACACACCAGGTTCTGCCGCCGGGATCCGGCCCTTGTTGTGCCCGGACTGTGGCTCCCGCGTGTAGCGTGGACCCATGTCTGCGACCCTTGTCTGGCTCCGTGACGACCTCCGGCTGGATGACAATCCTGCGCTGACGGAGGCCGCCGCCCGGGGCACACCCCTGACCGTTGTCTATGTCCTCGACGAGGAATCGCCCGGCGTCCGGCCGCTGGGCGGAGCCGTGAAATGGTGGCTCCACCACTCCCTGGCCGCACTCGCCGCTGATTTGGAGGCCGCGGGTTCGCGGCTGGTGCTCCGCCGCGGCCCTGCCGCGCAGATCATCCAGGACCTCGCCGCGGAAACCGCTGCCGACGCCGTGCTGTGGAACCGCCGCTACGGTGCGCCCGAACGCGCTGTGGATGCAGGTCTGAAGACCTGGGCTACGGCGGAGGGCATCGGCGCCACAAGCTTCCAGGCCAACCTCATGTTCGAACCGTGGACCGTGCGGACCGGCAGCGGGGGGCCCTACAAGGTCTTCACGCCGTTCTGGAGGGCCTGCGTAGCCGGCCCCGAACCCCGTCTGCCCTTGGCGCCCCCGGGCCGCCTGCCGGMCCCGGCACGCACCGGCGACGGGCAGTTGCCTGCCAGCGAGCCGCTCGACGACTGGGGCCTGCTCCCCCGGCCACCCGACTGGAGCGCCGGCCTGGCCGCCACCTGGACACCGGGAGAAGCCGGCGCCCACAGCCGCCTGGCGGATTTCGTGGACGGGCCCGCGGCCGAATACGGCACCGGCCGCGATATCCCCGGCGTCGAAGGCACCAGCCGGCTGTCCCCGCACCTGCGCTTTGGCGAAATCAGCCCGTTCCGGATCTGGCACACACTGCGCGAACACTTTGCGCCGGGAGCACCGGCCGACGTCGGGATCTTCCGCTCCGAACTCGGCTGGCGGGAATTCTGCTGGCAGCTGCTCTACGAGAACCCGGACCTGGCGACCCGGAATTATCGGCCCGAGTTCGACCGCTTCGAGTGGCAGCCGCCCTCGGGAGCCGAGCTGGCGGCCTGGCAGGAGGGCGGCACCGGTTATCCGCTGGTCGACGCCGGCATGCGCCAGCTCTGGCACACCGGCTGGATGCACAACCGCGTGCGGATGGCAGCGGCCTCCTTCCTGGTCAAGAACCTCCTGGCCGACTGGCGGCTGGGCGAGGCCTGGTTCTGGGACACTCTGGTGGACGCCGATTCCGCGAGCAACCCGGCCAACTGGCAGTGGGTGGCCGGGTCAGGCGMCGATGCCTCGCCCTACTTCCGGATCTTCAACCYGGTCACCCAGAGCAAGAAGTTCGACGCCGCCGGCCGCTACCTCCGCGAGTATCTCCCCGAGCTCGCGGCACTGGACGACAAGGCCGTCCATGAGCCGTGGAAGGCCGACGGCGCCGCCCCCGGCTATCCGGCACCCATCGTGGACCTTGCCGAAACCCGGGCCAGGGCACTGGCGACCTACCAGCGGCTCAAGGACGGCTGAGGCCCGGCACCTGCCGCTACCGGGCCCGGGTGCGACMGCCGGACAACAGCTCAGGCGACGGGACAGGCAGGCAACGGAAAAGGCCCSKATCTGATGATCCGGGCCTTTCCTGTGCACCGCTGGTGCTTACTGGTTGCGGGGACAGGATTTGAACCTGTGACCTCTGGGTTATGAGCCCAGCGAGCTACCGAACTGCTCCACCCCGCGTCGCTTGATCAACACTACCGTACTTTCGGAGGCGCCATGACCACCTGCCCCCGCGGGCTCCTGCGCGGGGCTGATCCGGCACAGTCACGGAACGTGGCCGTGCACCAGGGCCTGGTGAGGGGCTAGGGCCCGAGGGACACCACACAGCGGCCCGGAGCTTAAAAGAAAAGGTCCGGAACACTGTTTCCAGTGTTCCGGACCTTTTCTCCAGTTGCGGGGACAGGATTTGAACCTGTGACCTCTGGGTTATGAGCCCAGCGAGCTACCGAACTGCTCCACCCCGCGTCGCACTATCAACTCTACCTGCCGGTGAACTTGAGGCCAAATCGAGGTGACGTGATGTGCATCTCGCCGCCCGCGTGAGCCGCCCGKAAAGCCCACAGGCCGGGACACCCTCTTCGTGAAAGGCAGTMCCGGCCTGTCTGGCCTTCCGGGCAACGTGCGCCCGGTCCTATTGCAGCGTTAGCCGCCGGCTGTTGCTGACGGGGTGGCCGACGGCGTGGGTGACGCGACGCMTGCCGGTGCCGGTGTCGGCGTCGCTTCCAGCTTCGCTTCGGCTTCGAGCGCCTTCTGCAGAGCCGCCGCGAGCTTCTTCTGCTGGTCACCGTATGTGGCGAAGTCACCCTTAGCGAGGGCGTCCTGGCCCGCCTTGATGGCAGCGTTGGCGTCATCGAGGGCGGCCTTCAGCTCCGCTTTGGCATCCGTGGTTCCGGGAGCCGGCGTGGTGCCTCCAGGGGTGGCCGGGGCTTGTCCCTTGTTCGCCGAGTCCCCTGCCGCCGCCCCGGAGTTTCCGCCGAACAGCTGGTTCAGTGCCTCGTTCAGCGTGGGCGCGAAGCCGATCTTGTCGCCGAACGCCACGAGGACACGTTGCAGTGTCGGGTAGGAGGTTTCACCCGTGGACCGCAGATAGACGGGCTGGACGTACACCATGCCGCCACCGACCGGCAGGGTCAGGAGGTTGCCGTTGAGCACCGCCGACGCACCCTGGCGGAGCAGGTTGAGGGCCTGCGAAACGGTGGGGTCGGAGTTGAACTTGTTCTGCGCCTGGCCGGGGCCGGGGACCTGGGTTTCCGGCGGGATCTGCAGGAGTCTGAGCTGGCCGTAGCTGGCCGCCTTGACGCCCTTCTGGTTGCCGGCGTCGGAGTCTGCGGCCAGATAGCCGTACAGCACGTTGCGGGCGTTGCCGTTGACCACCTGCGGGATGAACGATGAGGTCAGCTGGAACGCCGGCTTGTCCTGGTCGGGCATCTTCAGTGACATGTAGTATGGCGGCTGCTTGACTTCGTCCTGGACGGTGGGGTCGTTCGGGACGGACCACGCGTCATTGTTGGTGTAGAAGGCGTCCGGGTTGGTCACGTGGTAGCGGCCAAGAAGTTCGCGCTGGACCTTGAACAGGTCCTCCGGGTAACGCACGTGGCTCATGAGCGCACCGGACATCTCCGAATACGGCTTCAGGGCCGTCGGGAACACCTTCTGCCAGGCCTTCAGTACGGGGTCCTGGTCGTCCCACGCGTAGAGCGTGACGGAGCCGTCATAGGCATCCACCGTGGCCTTGACCGAGTTGCGGATGTAGTTCACCGAGCTGTTCGGCAGGGCTACCGTCCGGTTCGCGGCGGTCTGGGAGTCGGCCGTGGCGGCGGACAGCTGCTCCTGCTGGGAGTAGGGGAAGTACGGGCTGGTGGTGTACCCGTCCACGATCCACTTCACCCGGCCGTCGACGACGGCGGGGTAGGCGTTGCCGTCCACCGTCAGGTACGGCGCAACCTTCTCCACGCGGTCCCGCGGGTTGYGGTCGTAGAGGATCTGCGAGTCGGCGTTAACGCCGTCGGAGAGCAGCATGTCGGAGGACTGGAACTTGATCGAATAAAGGATCTTGTTGAAGAAGCTGCCGACGTTCGGGCCGCCGTTGCCGGTGAAGGTGTACTGCGTTTCGCCGTCGCCTTCCTTGGCCGCGGGGCGGTCCTGCTCGCGGTGGGGTGCGCCTTCCGGCGCGCCGACGATCGAGTAGTCTGGCGAGTTCTCGCCGAAGTAGATGCGCGGCTGGTAGGTCGTGTCGTTGCCGAGCACGCCGGTGGACGGGATGCCCGCCTGCAGGAAGTMCGGCTTGCCGTCCACGGTGAACGTGTTGCCCTTGGCCGCGACGACGCCATAGCCGTGCGTGTAGACCACGTGCCGGTTCAGCCAGGACTGCTGGTTGGTGGCGAGTCCATCCGGGTTGAGCTCACGGACCGCGATGACMGTGTCCTGGGTCTTGCCGTCGATCTGGTAGCGGTCCACGTTCAGAGCCTTGGGGAACTGGTAGTAGGGCCGGTACTGCTCAAGTTGCGAGAACGCATCCGAGATCAGGTTCGGATCCAGCAGACGGATGTTGGCGGTGGTCTGTGCATCGGGGGCCAGTGCACCGGTGGTGGCGTTGGTGGTGGCGTTGTACCGACTTTCCTGGACCTTGTCCAGGCCGTAGGCGGCACGGGTCATGGCGATGTTCCGCTTGATGTATTCGTTCTCCAGTGTCTGCTCCGAGGGCCGGACCTGGAACTGCTGGATGACCCACGGGTAGACACCGCCGGCCAGGATGGCCGTGATGACCAGCATGGCGGTGCCGATCACCGGAAGCCGCCACTTGCCGATCACTGCGGCGACGATGAAGAGCACGGCCACAAGACCCGCGGCCACAGCCAGGATGGACTTGGTCGGAATGACGGCGTTCACGTCCGTGTACAGCGCACCGGCCCAGCGGCCGCCGTTGTTCTGGACCGTGGAATAGCGGTCCAGCCAAAAGTTGACGCCCAGCAGCAGGAGGAAGGCGGCGCCCGTGACGGCAAGGTGGATCTGTGCGGCGCGGCTGGTGAAAATCCCGCGTTCCATGATCCGGATGCTGCCGTAGAGGTAGTGGGTCAGGATGCCGGCGAGTCCCGCGACCACCGTGACGCTGATGAGGAACCCGGTGACGAAGCCGAGGAAGGGAAGAGTCATAAGGTAGAAGCTGATGTCCAGGTTGAACTGCGGATCGTTCTGGCCGAACGGCTCCTGGTTCAGGAACAGGAGGACTTTTTGCCATTGGCTGGCGGCGGCGCTGCCGGCGAAAAGGCCGAAGAGTATGGGAATACCCACCATCACCACGCGCCGGATGGGTTCGAGCTGGACCTGGTAGCGGTTCAGGTTGTCCCGGATTTCCGAATCGGGGGCATAGACCGGCCGCGCGTGGTAGGCAATGCGGATGGCGAAGAAGACGGCGGCAAACATGACGGCGAACCCGGTCAGGAAAATCACGATCTTGGACACGTTTTCGGTCAGGAACACTTCGAAGAAGCCCAGCTGCTGGTACCAGAGGACATCCGTCCAGACATTGGCGAAGAAGATGAATCCGACCACGATCAGGGCCACGATGATCAGCGTTGGCGTMAGGGCGCCGCGTCGTGTCTGGGGTCTTCCGGGCGGGACAGTGCTGGCGGGACGGGACAAACTCGGTACCTCATAGCTGGTCGTCTACTGCGGGTTTTTAGTTATTCGTCGCTGCTGTGATTCAGTCCTGCGACAAAGTGCCGTATTGCAGGGTTGATGCATTCTAACGGCCTCCCCCGCCGTTCCGTCAGTGCCCTATAGCAGGGTCCCCGACGGACGGCAGYGGCCGTCATTAGTGCCACGAGTGACGCGGGTGCTTAGTTCCGCGGCMAGTCTAGTTGCTGGTGCACACGGGAAGGCCGGATGTGTCGCCGCCTGAAGCGGCGAGTTCAACTGCTTTGCGTGCGTCCGTGAGGTTCTCCACCTTGACGACTTGAAGCCCGCCGGGAATGTGGCCCACCACGTCCTCGCAGTTGGAAGCCGGCGCCAGGAACAGCGTGGCCCCGCCGGACCGTGCCCCCTGCATTTTCTGGGCGATCCCGCCGATGGGCCCCACGGCGCCGTCGGGGGAAATGGTTCCCGTGCCCGCGATGTGCTTGCCTCCGGTCAGATCCCCGGGGGTGACAGTGTCAATGATGCCGAGGGCGAACATCATGCCGGCACTGGGGCCGCCGACCTTGTCGAGGGAGATCTTGACGTCAAAGGGGAAGGTGAACTTGTACTGCAGTATGACGCCGAGGATGTAGCGGCCGGCACTGTTCTTGGCCGGCGTGATGGTGGCGGGCACTTGGCTGCCGGCACGGTCCACGATGACCTTGACGGGCTTACCGTTGCCTGCGGCCAGTTCTGCCTGAACCACGCCGAGGGACGTGATGGGCTTGTCATTGATCGAGACCAAAACGTCGCCCGACTGCAGCAACCCCTTCGAGGCAGAGTCGTCCGGGAGCCMGGMGACCTGCATTTTCTGCTCGAACGGGATGTTMAGTTMTTTCAGTGCCGCGGCGACGGCGTTCTCCTGGGAGGTCGTCATCGCCGTGGCGCTCTCCTGCTGGGATTGTTCCTTCGTCACCCCGGTCKGGAACAGCAGTTCCTGGGGGTAGACGGCCTTGGCGCCGTTGAGCCACGCGGAAAACGCCTCGAAGACGCTGACCGGACCGTTGGGGCCGCCATCGACATAGACCGTGGTGAGATCCAGGTTGCCCTTGGCGGGAAAGGTCTCGTGGCCGGTGACGCTGATGACCGGCTTGCCGTTGTCCTCGCCGATGGTGTTKAACGTGGGCCCGGGAGACTCGACCACGTAGGGCACCGGCAGGATCACCGCGGTGATGCCGAGCGCCAGGGTCAGCAGCCCCGAGACGAGCATGGCTGACGAGCGGTTGTCGCGCTTCCGCGKGGCGCCGGTGCCCGGAAGGCGCATCCTTCTGCCCCGGACCGGCCCGGCCGCGGGGTCGCTGGCGGGCTGCTCACCTTGGGTGATTGTCATTGAACGACCTCTCCGTGCCGGCGCGGGGGCGGCGGCCCCTAACGGGATTCCTGACAGGACAATCCTGTCAGGACAAGCCTGCCAAGGCATCCTGACAGGACGCCTTGAGCCCGCACCTGCGCCACAGCCTAACCCGAGGCTGCCGCGTGCAAATATTCCAACTTCCAAGACTACGCGTTGGKCGGCCCGGAAGGCTCTTTGCCTACAGCGAACGTGGCGCGGTTTCGGCAGACAGCCGCTCTTGCAGGGGGGTACCGTGAAGTTGAGAAACAGCCACACCGACGATCGGCGGGATCATGACCTCCAACCCACTCAATCCGTCCAATGGCGACGAGGAACCCAAGGATCCCCTGGCAGAAATGCTCAAGAACCTGATGGGCGGCCAGGGCATGGGCAACATCGACCCCGCTGAACTCGCCAAGGCCGCCGGCCTCCCGGACGACCCGAACCTCCTGGCCCAAATGTTCTCGCAGGTGCAGGCGATGATGAGCGCTCCGTCGGAGGGGCCCGTCAATTGGCAGCTGGCGCATGAGAACGCCCGGCGCGTGGCCGCCAGCGGATCGGACCCCTCGGTCACGTCCCAGCAGTCGCGCGAGGTCGACGAGGCCCTGCGGCTCGCCGAGCTCTGGCTCGACCAGGTCACGGGGCTTCCCGCCACGGGACTGATCGGCCGGGCCTGGTCCCGTGCCGAATGGGTCGAGGAAACCCTTGGAACGTGGAAGCGGCTGACCGAGCCGGTCGCCAACAGCATTGCCAACGCACTTTCCGCCGCCATGACCGAGCAGATGCCCGAGGAAATGAAATCCATGATGGGTGGCKCCTCCTCGATGATCCAGAACATGGGCGGGGCGATCTTCGGCATGCAGCTGKGTCAGGCGATCGGTGCCCTCTCGGCCGAGGTGGTCAGCTCGACGGACATCGGCGTTCCCCTGGCCGACCTCGAAATGGCGCTCCTGCCGGCCAATGTGGCGAAATTCGGTGAGGGCCTCAGCCTGCCCGAGAACGACATCCGCCTGTTCCTGGCAGTGCGCGAGGCAGCCCATGCCCGGCTGTTCGTGCAKGTCCCGTGGCTGCGCGGACATCTCCTCAGCGCGATCGAGGCCTACGCCCGCGGGATCCACATCGACACGTCCAAGATCGAGGAACTGGCACGGGACATCGACCCCAGCAACCCGGAAGGCATCCAGGAGGCGCTCTCCCAAGGTGTCTTCATGCCGCAGCGCACGCCCGCCCAGGAACAGGCCCTCGAGAAGCTGGAGACGGCCCTCGCCCTGGTGGAGGGCTGGGTGGACGAACTCACGTGGGGCGCGACCGAGAAGCTGCTGCCCTCCGCCGCCGCACTGCGCGAGACCGTCCGGCGGCGCAGGGCCACCGGGGGCCCCGCGGAGCACGCGTTCTCCTCCCTCGTGGGGCTTGAGCTGCGGCCGCGCCGGCTCCGCGAGGCCGMCACGCTCTGGGCTTCGCTGAAGGCCGAACGCGGGATCGAGGGCCGYGACGCCGTCTGGCAGCACCCTGATCTGCTGCCCACGGCGGAGGACCTGGATGATCCGCAGGGCTTCAGCGAACGCCGCAAGCTTGCCGAAGCCAGCGACAGCGATGTCGATGACGCCCTGCAGAAGCTGCTGAACGGAGGCTTCGACGAGCCCGCTGACACTGGTTCCGCCGCTTCCGACGCCTCTGCCT
>NZ_JBFTHK010000167.1:0-9299 GCF_056394205.1 Arthrobacter sp. 10T413_2
CTTCTGCGTTGGTCATGATGCCGGCCGCCTCCCGCTAGATGATGTTGTGAGTACTAGCCTAGCGATTTTCCGGGCGGTGTGGTGCACGGAGTTCCGGGCCGGCATGACAACATGGTCTGTTGTGAACGACGACACCCGGGAAAAGCGATGGCAGGACCACTTTCCCCGGATGCTCCCCCGCTATGCGCTCCTGGCCTGCCTCGCCCTGGGGGTGGTGAGCCTGGGGGTGGTGCTTACGCCGGCCCGGCCACCGGAACCCGTGGAGACGCCCTTTTCCGAACAGGCGCGCGCCGCCGCGTTGACCGAAACCCAGCAGCTGTTGGCGGCCGGCGGCCGGCTTGGGACCGGGTCCCCGGACGGTTCAGCAGACCGCCCCGCGGGTGCCGGAAATGCCGCCGTCGAGCGGACTGTGACCTTGCTGACAGCCCAGGCCGAGGCCCTCCTCCTGCCGGGGGAAAGCCCCGCGGGTGCGCCTGGCGCCTCGCCCACAGAGTCGGCTCTGACAACGCCCCCCGGTCCGACGCCTTCCCCCGCCGCACCGGCGCCTTCCGCCACCGGTTCGCCCAGCGCCGGAACGCCCACTTCAGGACCGACCGCCGCGGCTCAGCCGGCGACCGCCGCCGAGCTCGTGACCGCTCTTGCGGACAGCGGCCGCCAGCGCCTCGCGGACGCTGCCGTCGCCGACGGCGKCATGGCGCGGCTGCTGGCCGCCGTGGGGACCGCACAGCTGTTGCAGGCGTCCAAGCTCGCGGCCGGCACCGGTACGGCGGCGCCGGCGCCACCCGACGTCGCCGCCCCGCAGCTGTCCGGCACCTGCCCGTCCGAGTCCGCGGGCGCGCAGTCCCCGGAGGCGTCTGCTKACGCCACGGGCTCCCCTGCCGCGCCCGACGGCGGGGCGGGCGGCACCCGCGGCGCAGCCGGGACGCCCGGKGCAGATGCCGCCGTGGGAGCCGCCCTGGCAGCGGTCGCCCGGACCGAAGCGCAGGCCATCTACGCCTATCAGGTGGCCCTCCCCCGGCTGGACGGGGACGCCGCGAAAGCTGCGGCCGAAGGACTGGCGCGCCACGACGGGCTCCTCAGCGATGCCGAAAGCCTGGGCCGACTGCACTGCTCCGAAGTTCCGCCGCGCGAGGCGGGCTACACGCTGAACAAGTCCTTCCTGGCCTCTCCCGCCGCGGGCCTCGGCAACGTCGAAGCGGCCGCCTTGCCGGTCTACGGGGACCTTATTGCGCTGAGCGACGGAGAGACACGGCAGTGGGCCGTCGCAGCCCTGCTCGCCTCCGCGAAGCGCGCAGTGCTCTGGGGTGCGGATCCCGGCGCCTTGCCCGGCTTGGACACCGTGTCGCTGCCGTCATTGCCGGCCGGCTGAACGACGGAACCAAGCCTCGGCTTATTTTGCTTAGCCTTGGGATACTGGCCAGCCCGCCCCACGGGTGATTTGCTGTAGTCATGGACACGACAGGCGCCGCAACCCTTCATGAGAACGAACCCCACCACAATGACATCGCGCACCGCCTCAATTGGCTCCGTGCGGGCGTCCTGGGGGCCAACGACGGCATCGTCTCCGTCGCCGCGATCGTCGTGGGCGTCGCCGGCGCCACGACAGACACCGGGGCGATCCTGCTTGCGGGCACCGCAGCGGTCGTGGGCGGTGCCATCTCGATGGCCCTCGGTGAATATGTGTCAGTCAGCAGCCAGAAGGACAGCCAGCACGCCTTGATCGAGAAGGAACGGCGGGAACTGGCAGAACAGCCGGAGGAGGAGCTCGAGGAGCTTGCCGCGATCTACCAGGGCAAGGGCCTMAGCCCGGAGACGGCACGCACGGTAGCCAAGGAGCTTACGGCCCACGATGCCCTCGGCGCCCACCTCTCAGCCGAACTCCACATCGACGAGACCGACATCGTGAGTCCTTGGCACGCGGCCTTCGCGTCCGCCATCGCGTTCTTCATCGGTGCCGTCCTGCCCATGCTGGCCATCCTGCTGCCGCCGGAAAACATCCGGATCCCGCTGACCTTCGTGGCCGTGCTTGTGGCGCTGGCGGCCACCGGTGCTGTGGGCGCGTGGATCGGCGGCGGCTCGAAGCTCAAAGCCGCCGTCCGCGTGGTGATTGGCGGCGCCGCGGCGCTGGTGGCCACGTTCGTGATCGGCAACCTGCTCGGCGCGAGCGGCATCGTCTAAGTCCCGGGCATMCACCAGGTCCGGCGCGTCCCCGCGCCGCGCCGGGCATCTACGATAGGTCCCGTGAGCCCGATCCCAGACGTCMATATCCCGCCCGATCTTGCCCGCCGCTACAACCGCACGGCCGCCGGGCGCGACTGGCTGGCATCCCTTCCCGGGCTGATCGGACAACGTCTGGACCAGTGGGAGCTTGTGCCGGACCTGGCGCCGGGCGCCCTGCCCTGGAACGGTCACGGCGGCGTCGCCATCCCTGTGCGGCGCCGGCACGGGGATGAGTCCACCGGCAGTGGCAACGCCGGCTATGCCGGCAATGATGCCGTCCTCAAGGTGGCTTTTCCGCATGAGGAAGCCACGCGGGAACGCCACGCCCTCGCCTTGTGGGGAGGCCGCGGCGCCGTCCGGTTGCTGGCCGCCGACGCCGGATCCTGTGCCCTGCTTCTGGAGCGGCTGGAGGCCGGCCGCTCCCTCCAGGACGTCCCGCTGGAAACMGCAGTGCCGGTGTGGGGCGCGGTGGTCCGCGAACTGAGCGTCGTCCCCGATGATCGGCCCGAGTGGCAGGAATTCGACCAGGTGGCGGCGCGTGCCGAACAGTGGAGCGATGAATTCCCCGAGACATGGGAGCACTTGGCGCAGCCGTTCCCCCGCTGGCTGCTCGAAGCAGCGCTTGAGGTCTKCCAGACGCGCGGCGCTGTGGGCAGGCGGTCCGGCACGGACGTGCTGGTCMATGCGGACCTGCACTACCTGAACATTCTGGCCCGGCCCCGCGTCCCGGAAGCCGGCATCGGGCAGGAGGAGCCGGCGGGGCTAGTGGACCGTTACGCCGCGATCGATCCGCAGCCCATGATCGGCGAGGCGGAGTTTTCCGTGGCCCCGGTATTATGGAACAGGCTCCGGGAGTTACCGCGGAAGGACCCGGAACGGGCGCTGCTCGCGCGCTGCCGGGATTTCAGCCAGGCAGCCGGTCTGGACGCCGAAGCCGCCCGGCAGTGGAGCCTGGCGCGCGAGGTAGAGAACGCCCTCTGGTATGCCTCTAAGCGACATCATGAAGGCGATCTGGCGCGTTCGCTGTGGGTGGCGAGCACGCTGGCGGGCCGGACCCTTCCCGGACTGCCCGCTCCACAGGAGCTCCCAGCCCCCGGAGAAGCGCCTGGGGAAGCAGCCGGAACGGCGGCCGGTTAGCCCCGCACGGCCGCCAATGCGTCGCGGACGGCGTCGACGGCGACTCTGACGTCGGCGTCGTCCGTGCTCCAGTTGCTCACCGAAATCCTCAGGATATCGCGGTCCTGCCAGCGCGAACCGGACATCCAGACCCGGCCGTCGCTGATGATCCGCTCCGTCACTGCACGTGTCACGGCGTCGTCCCCGAAGGCCAGGGAAACCTGGGTGTAGTCGACGTCGTTGAGTACCTCGACGCCTTCCAGTGCGGCAAGCTGTTCCGCTAGTTGCGCGGCCCGCAGCACGAGCGTGCGGACCTGGCCGGCKACGCCGTCGCGGCCCAGCGATTTCAGCGCAGCCCACACCGGCACGCCGCGCGCACGGCGGGACAGCTCAGGGACGCTCTCGAACGGGTCCCCGGCACCGTCCGCGGCCTGGATCAGGTAGCTMGTGTGCAGTCYCATCGCCGAACGCAGCGCCCGGGCGTCGCGCACGATCGCGATCCCGCAGTCATAGGGCACGTTGAGGGTCTTGTGCGCATCCGTCCCCCACGAGTCGGCCAGCCGGAGCCCGGCGGTCAGGGCGGACAGCTCCGGCACGGCCGCCGCCCAGAGCCCGAAGGCGCCGTCCACGTGCACCCAGGCGCCGTGCGCTTTTGCGACGGCGATCGCCTCGGCGAAGGGGTCGAAAGCGCCCGAATGCAGGTTGCCGGCCTGCAGGCACACGAGGGCCGGGACCGGACGGCCCTCCCCCGCGCTGAGCGCAAGGTCCAGGGCGCAATCCAGCTCGGCCGGGATGATGCGTCCCTGGCGGTCGGACGGCACCACTGTGGGATGTCCAAGGCCCAGGTAGCGCAGCCCGAGGTCGATGGTGTCGTGCCGTTCCTGCCCCACGAAGCAGCGGATCCGGGGCGCACCGGCGAGCCCGTCGCCGTCGAGGTCCCAGCCGGCGTCGACCATGAGCCGCCACCGGGCGGCGGCGAGTCCGGTGAAGTTGGCCATGGTGGCGCCCGTGGCAAAGCCGACGTCGGACTCTTCGGGAAGGCCCAGAAGCTCAAGGATCCATTTGCCGGCGGCTTCTTCGATGGCGGCGGTGGCGGGGGTGGCGAAGCGCAGCCCCGCGTTCTGGTCCCAGGYACTGACCAGCCAGTCCGCCGCCAGCGCAGCCGGCAAAGTGCCGCCGATGACCCAGCCGAAGAACCGCCCGGACGGCATGGCCATCAGCCCGGGTTCGGCCTTGGCCGCGAGATAGTCCACCACTTCTGCGGCCGGCATGCCCTGTTGGGGCAGGGGGCCGCCGAAATCGGCCGCGAGCTCGGCCGCGGTGGCCTGCGGCCCGATGCGGCGTGTTCCCTGGCTCTCGAGCCACTGGCGTGCGTGCCCGGCCGCGGCCTCGAGGGCATCCCGATAGCGTTCCTCGCCTGCTGACATAGCTGCATGCTACGMMCGGGGCCACCGGACCGGGAGTCCCCCGCGGGAGGGGGCTCCCGTCTGCGGGCCCGTGCGCAGGCGGGCGCGCAGTCGTGGGTGCTAGGCGAAGTTGTCCTGCCAGACATCCGAGCCGAGCCTGATGATCAGCGCTCCGACCACGGCAAGGAACACGATCCGGATGAACTTGTTCCCCTGTTTGACGGCTGTCCGGGCTCCGATGTAGCCGCCGGCCATGTTCGCCATGCCCAGGAGCAACCCGAGTMCCCACAGCACGGCACCGTGCGGCACAAAGAACAGCAGGGCGCCGGCGTTCGTGGCCATGTTCACGATCTTGGCCTTGGCGCTGGCTTCCAGGAAGGCGTAGCCCATGGCGGAGACCAGCGCGATGATCAGGAAGGAGCCGGTTCCCGGACCGATCAGCCCGTCATAGAAGCCGATCACGCCGCCGATCAGGCAGGCCACCACATAGTGCCGGTGCCCCGAATGGCGCAGCCTGGTCAGCTCACCGACGTTGGGCCGGAAGGCGGTGAACAGCGCGACGGCGATCAGCGCCGCCACGATGATGGGTTTGAATACGCTTGCCKGCAGGTTGGCGGCCAGCACCGCACCGCCGTAGCTGCCCGCCATCGCGATCACCGCCATGGGCACGGCGGTGCGCAAGTCGGGGCGGACGCGGCGGTAGTACGTGACCGCGCTCGTGGTGGTGCCGAAGATGGAGCCCATCTTGTTCGTGGCCAGCGCCTGCACCGGGCTGATGCCCGGCACCAGCAGCATGGCCGGAAGCTGGATGAGACCGCCGCCGCCCACGACGGCGTCGACCCAGCCCGCCGCCAGACCCGCCACGACGATCAGGATGACGGTACCGAGCTGGATCGACTCGAGTCCTGAGACCACTACCTACGCGGCGTCAGCTGTTGCGGACGGCGTTGACCACGTAGTCAACAGCCTTGTCAACGGCCACGTTTTCGGCATTGCCGCTGCGGCGGTCCTTGATCTCAACGACCCCGTCCACGAGTCCCCGCCCGACGGCCAGGATGGTCGGCACGCCGACGAGTTCGGCGTCGMCGAACTTCACGCCCGGGGATACCTTGGGACGGTCGTCGTAGATGACGTCGAGGCCGGCGGCTTCAAGCTCCAGGGCCAGCTTTTCCGCAGCCGCGAAGATTTCCTMGCCGCGGCCCACGGCCACCACATGGACATCGGCCGGGGCGACGGAGCGAGGCCAGACCAGGCCCTTGTCGTCGTGGTTGGACTCGGCGAGGGCCGCCACGGCACGCGTCACGCCGACACCGTAGGAGCCCATGGTTACCACGACCTGCTTGCCGTTCTGGTCCAGGACCTTCAGGTCCAAGGCCTCGGCGTACTTCCGGCCCAGCTGGAAGATGTGGCCCATTTCGATGCCTCGGGCGGTTTCGAGCGGTCCGGAGCCGTMGGGCGCCTCGTCGCCGGCACGCACCTCGGTGCACTCGATGACGCCGTCCCAGCCGAAGTCGCGGCCCGCGACCAGGCCGAAGACGTGCTTGCCGGCCTCATTGGCGCCCGTGACCCAGGCCGTGCCGCTGACGACGCGGGGATCCACGAGGTAGAGCAGTTTGGCGGCACCCTCGGCGCCGAGCAGCGGTGCTTCGAGGGACAGGCCGGGGCCAAGGTAGCCCTTGACGATGAGCGGCTGCTTCTTGAGGTCTTCCTCGCCGGCGGCCTCAAGGGTGATCTCGCCGGCGATGGGCAGGAACGCACCGATGTTGGCTTCGACGCGCTTGAGGTCGACGCCGCGGTCACCGGGCACGCCGATGACGACGATCTGGCGTTCGCCGGTCGGCAGCGTCACGGCGAGCACGACGTTCTTGAGCGTATCCGMGGCTGTCCAGGCGCCGCCGTCGGCCTCGCTGCGCGGAGCCAGCACGTTGGCGGCATCCACGAGGGTGTCGATGGTGGGCGTATCCGGGGTGTCCCGGACTTCCGCGGCCGGGGCGTTGCTGAAGTCGATCTCCGCGGGGACCACGGTGGTGACGGCCTCGACGTTGGCTGCGTAGCCGCCGGCGGAACGCACGAAGGTGTCCTCGCCGATCTCGGTGGGGTGCAGGAATTCCTCGCTCTTGGACCCGCCCATGGCGCCGGCGGTGGCAGCGACGGGGATGACCTCAAGGCCGAGACGCTCGAAGATCTTCAGGTACGCGCCGCGGTGCGCCGCGTAGCTGGCGTCCAGGCCGGCGTCGTCGACGTCGAAGGAGTAGGAGTCCTTCATGATGAATTCGCGGCCGCGCAGCAGGCCCGCCCGCGGACGCGCCTCATCGCGGTACTTGTTCTGGATCTGGTAGATGCTCAGCGGCAGGTCCTTGTACGAGGAGTACAGGTCCTTGACCAGCAGGGTGAACATTTCCTCGTGGGTGGGGGCCAGCAGGTAGTCGTTACCCTTGCGGTCCTTGAGCCGGAAGATGCCTTCGCCGTATTCGGTCCAGCGGTTGGTGGCCTCGTAGGGCTCCTTCGGCAGCAGGGCCGGGAAGTGGACTTCCTGGGCGCCGATGGCGGACATTTCCTCGCGGATGATCTGCTCCACCTTGCGCAGTACGCTCAGCCCCAGCGGCAGCCAGGTGTAGATGCCCGGCGCGGCCCGCCGGATGTATCCGGCCCGGACCAGGAGCCGGTGGCTGGCCACCTCGGCGTCGGCGGGATCTTCGCGCAGGGTGCGCAGGAACAGCTGGGAGAGTCGAAGGACCACAGGTGGGGTATCCGTTTCTGGGGAAGTGCGGGCATAGCCGGGAAAACCGGAAAAGCATCTAGATACTAATCTACCGTCCGGATGGCCCCCGCTTACCGCAGCTCCCTGCGGCGGCAGCGCTCATGACATGCAAGAACGTGGAAGAGCCACGCCATGACTGATGGAAGCCCCTGGCCGTTTCCAGCTGGTCATCCCGTCATGGCGTGGCTCCGTGGCCCCRGCACCCCCAGATCTCAGGCTGTGAGCTACTTGGTGTCGCCTCCAGGCGTTGCCCTCCCCGGACTTTGCGCCGGGGAGTGTGCGCGCCTATGCGACACGGCTAGGTAGAACCTATGTGACACAGGGCCGGGAATCAAGAGTCTGCAACCGGATAATTTCTTTCCTGGCCCGGCGACTGCCGTTGAAAGTGTGGAAACTCCGCGGCGGACCGAACGCTAGAAGAGCACTGTAGCGAACGTGCCCACCTGGCGGAAGCCCACACGGTCGTAGGTGGCGCGCGCCTTGGTGTTGAACTCGTTKACGTACAGGCTGGTGACCGGCGCCAGGGTCTGCGCGAGGACGACGACGGCGGCCATATAGCCCGCGCTCAGGCCCAGGCCGCGGAACTCGGGATTCATCCAGACACCCTGAACCTGGGTGACTTCCGGTGTGACGGCGCCCAGTTCKGCCTTGAAGATCACCTCGCCGTCGGCGTTGAGGTGCACGAGCGAATGGCCCTGACGGATGAGGCTCTTGACGCGGCGGCTGTAATACTCCCTGCCGCCGAGGAAGGGCGAGTAGCCCACTTCTTCCTCGAACATCGCGGCGCAGGCGGGCAGGATCCTGTCGAAGTCGGCCAACTKGCCAAAGCCCAGCGCGGGCTCGGGCCGGACGGCGGGCGGGCCTTGGATGGTCAGCAGGGGCTGGTCGTCGCGGACTTCGTGGGCTGACTGGCCGAGCTGCTCCAGGGCCGCATAGAGGGCCAGGACGGTCTCGGCGGGGCCAAAAATCGAAGCGTAGCGGCGCCCGGAACGRTGCGCGGCCATGGCCACGACACCGGCGAKGTCCGGGTCCAGCTGCACCGGCACCAGGTTGGCGCCGGCCMAGCAGGCACCGAGAAGCGTGCCGCCGTCGAACACGCCAAAGATACTGGCGCCCCCCGCCGTGGGGGATGCCGTACCCGCGGACTCCAGGTGCGACAGGATAAAGACATTGGCGACGGCGTCCCGATGAGCCAGCGCCAGCAATTGTCCGGTGTCCGCGCCACCGAGGACGCGGACTACGACGCCGGGAGCGGCGCCGTCCCTACGAGACGCTAACCACGGGGCTACCCTTGACAGCATCTTCGCCATCGGCGTCCCCCATCTCTTCAGCGATACGCATGGCTTCTTCGATCAGTGTCTCAACAATCTGGTCCTCGGGGACAGTCTTGATGACCTCGCCCTTCACGAAGATCTGGCCCTTGCCGTTGCCCGAGGCGACACCAAGGTCGGCCTCGCGGGCCTCGCCCGGACCGTTCACGACGCAACCCATGACGGCCACCCGCAGCGGGATCTCCATGCCTTCCAGGCCTGCGGTGACCTGTTCGGCGAGCGTGTAGACATCCACCTGGGCGCGGCCGCAGGACGGGCAGGAGACGATTTCCAGTTTGCGGGGGCGCAGGTTGAGCGACTGCAGGATCTGGTTGCCCACCTTGATCTCCTCGACCGGCGGGGCCGAGAGGGAGACGCGGATGGTGTCGCCGATCCCGCKGGAGAGCAAGGCGCCAAACGCGGTGGCCGACTTGATGGTGCCCTGGAATGCCGGTCCGGCCTCGGTGACGCCGAGGTGCAGCGGCC
>NZ_JBFTHK010000168.1:0-9206 GCF_056394205.1 Arthrobacter sp. 10T413_2
GCACCGAGAAGAAGTAGTAGGACGGATACACCGTGCCGAGGATGCTTGGCTCGTAGGAGCGGCCGTACCTGTCCTTGGTCCCGKCCTGGGCGCCCTCCATGTCCTTGCGYATGAGTCCGGCCTCCTTCTCGTTGCGGGCGTAGGCCCCGATCACGGTATCGGCGTGCTGCTTCAGCAGGTCGGACAGGCGGGTCCGGGCATCACGCAACCGGTCCAGCGCCGTCTCGGGCGTGATCGAGCCGTCCGCCAGTTCCGATGACCAGCGTTCAAGGTCGCTGCGGCTTTCATCGCGGAAGGACCGCAGGGCGGCCGCCGTCGCAGAGGATCCCTCGGCACGGCGCTGGCTGAGCATCTCTTCCAGGCCGTTCAGGTCGCTGCGGAACGGTGCGAGCTGGTGGTTCCAGGCCGCCGGCCAGGATGCGCCGCGGTTGAGCAGGGCATTGGTATCGGCAATCACGTCATCCAGCACGTCCAGTTCCGCCGCCGCGTCGGCGTAGTTMCGGATCAGTTTGAGGTTGGGCCGGCGGMTAAGGTCCCGGCGGCTGAGGGCATGGACCTGGTTGGAAAGCTCGGTGGCCGTGTTGTAGCGGTTCATGAAAGTGCGGTGTTTTTCCAGGACCGTGCTGCCGTACCGCGAGGATTCGGGGATGGTGCTGGCGTTGAGCTCGGTGACCTGCAGGTCCATGCTGACGTTCGCGTAGCTGGCGTCGCCCCGCGCGAGTTCCTTCCGGCAGGACACCCTGGTCCGCCACCGGACGATCAGCCATGCTGCCGCACCGCAGACCGCGGCGGTCACCGTCAGCCAGGCCGAGGCGACGAAAGCCGTGGACCGGTACCACGGCTGGTTGATGAGTTCGGCGCCGCGGCGGACCCCGGCAATCGTGCCGTCAGTCCACTGGGCATCGCGGAACAGTTCCTTGGAGGCGTTCTGGATGTCCTCGCGCTGTTCGGGCGAGACCTTGCGGTCCTCACCCATGTACGTCCCGACATGCCGGCCGACCGGATCCAGGGCAAAAATGAACAGCCCGTCCGCCCACTTCTGCCCGTCGGGACTGATCCATTCGGGATGTTCGGCGCGGGCGAACCGCAGGACTTCCTCGTTCAGGTTGTCCGCGGCCGTGCCGTTGTACGTATAGATCGCAACCTTGGTGGGCTGATAGAACTCGGTGGACCGTACCGCCGGCAGGAGCRTGTCTTGGTCCAGGACCCCGGCGCGGTCCTCAACCACGACGGCGGTCGGTGTCACGGCGAGTGCCGCGGCGGCTCCGCCGAGCAGGCCGACCAGGAGCAGGAGCACAGCGGCGAGGGCATTGCGCATGATTCCCATTTTCCGAGCGTAGTGGGTGGCCCCGGCCGCGTCGATGCAACCGCCGCCGGAACGGGACGAAAGACATCATGACGGCGCACCGGCCCGGCGTCCATACTTGCGGCATGAGTTCTCCGCCGGATGGATCCCAGCCTGAACGACCTCCAAGAGAACCAGAACCGGAGGAAACGAAGCCCGGGCAGGCGCGCCCCGCCAGGCCCGACCGGACCCTGCTGGCCATCATGGTCGCGATCGCGGTGATTGTGATCGTTGCCCTGGCTGTCGTCCTGACCCGCGGAGAACCGGCGCCGCTGGCCGAKTCGACGCCGGCCGGCGTCGTGCAGCGCTATGCCGCCGCTGTCATTGCCGGGGATGAGGCGGCCGCGTCCGCCTACTTGACCCCGACCGCGCGGAGTAAGTGCAACAACGAGGCCCGTCCGGCCGCGCAGAACCTGCGTGTCACGCTGGTCTCCACCACCGAGCGGCCGGAGTCAGCGGACGTGCGGGTGCTCATCACCGTGTCCGAGCCGGGCGGCCCGTTCGGCAGTGCTGAATACCAGGTGGAGGACGTCTTCGACCTCGTCCGGTCGGGGAACGGCTGGCAGATCGACAACGCACCCTGGCAGCTGACGGTGTGTMCCGGGCAGGTGAAGCAATGAGCGCCCAACGGACGGTGCGCCGGCTAATCACCTACGCGCTGCTGTTCGCGCTGGTGGTGATCGCCGCCGTCGGGCTCGGCGGACTGCTGGGCCGCCTGTTCGTGACGGGAACGGAACTGGCCGTGGACGATGTCGCGGGGCTGGCGCGCTCGCTGGCCTTTGCCCTGATCGGCGGCCCGCTCGCGGCCCTCCTGTGGTGGGTGGTCTGGCGGCGGCTCGAGGACCCGGAGGAACGGTCCGCCGTCGGGTGGGGTCTCTATGTGACCGGCGCCTACATGGTTGCCCTGCTGATCGCCTCCACCAATCTGATCAACACGCTGTCCTCGCTGATCGGCGGCCCGGGCCAGGAGTGGCGGCTGTCGCTGGCCACGGGCCTGGTGTGGGCGGCAGTCTGGGTCTGGCACCGGTGGATGTGGCGCCATCCCCGGAAGGGTCCGGCCGAGCTGGCCGATGTCCCCACGGTGCTCGGCTCGGTGCTGGGGCTCGTGCTGGGCGTCGGCGGCGCCGTCTCGGCCCTGTCCACCCTCCTGGATGCCGCCCTGCGGGGCGCCGCGGTTGAGGCATCGGTGGGCAAGCCATGGTGGGTGTCGGCGCTGCAGTCCCTGGTTTGGGCCGTCGGCGGAACCGCCGTCTGGTGGTGGCACTGGAAGCACGACGGCGGCCGGCGGCTGCGCACCGGGCTGGCCGACGTCGCACTCATCACCGTCGGGGTGCTCGGCGCCGGCATCCTCACCCTGGCCGGGTCCGGGGTGGCACTGTTTGTGGCCCTCCGCCTGCTGTTTGACCGTACCGAGCCGCTGGAGCTGTTGCTGGAGCCCCTCGCTCCCGCCGTGGCCGCGGCTGCCATCGGTTGCCTCGTCTGGGTCTACCACCGCAACATTGCTAGCGGGCGCTCGGAAGCCACCCTTCAGGGCGGCAGGCTCGTGACCTCCGGCGTCGCGCTGGTCGCGACGGCGTCGGGGATCGGCGTGATCGTCAATTCGGTCCTGGCCATGACGGCGACGCCGCTGGCCGGCACCGGGGCGCGGACGCTCCTGCTCGGGGGAATCAGCTCCCTCCTGGTGGGCGGGCCGGTCTGGTGGGTGGCGTGGCGTCCACTGGAGCCGGCGGCGGGGGCAGCCGCCGCAACCGGCGCMGGACTGAACGCCCGGCGGATCTACCTGGTCGCCGTGTTCGGCCTGAGCGCCGTCGTTGCAGTGGTCACCCTGCTGGTGATCGGGTTCCGGCTGTTMGAATTCTTCCTGAGCGATGTCAGCGGCGGAAGCCTCGTGGACCGGATCCGCGCCCCGCTGGGACTACTGGTCGCCACCGGACTCGTGTTCGGCTACCACTTTGCGGTATGGAGGCAGGACCGTGCCGTCCTCGCCGCGGCCGGTCCGGTCCGTCCGCGAACGATCGGCCACGTGATCCTGGTGGCAGGACCGGATTCCGCGGCATTGCGCCGCGTCATCAGCGAGGTCACGGGGGCAGGGGTCACTGTCTGGACGCGGGCGGACGCCAGGGCTGCTGACCTGACCGGCGTAGCTGCACTTCCCGGCGGGCCGCCCGGGCCACTCCAGGGGGCCGGCGCGGCACAGGAAGAGCAGTTGGCGGCGGCACTGCACGGCGTGTCAGCGGCCCGGGTTCTGGTTGTTGCGGATCAGCACGGGGGGATCGACGTCATCCCGTTGCAKGGCTGACCGGCTGTCCTGCGTCCGGCGGGGCAGGGCACGCCCTAGGATGGCGGCATGTCTACCTTTGAAGTCACGCGCAGCGCGGTCATTCCCGCACCGGCAGAGGATATCTTTCCGCTGGTCGACAACTTCCACGAATGGACCAAGTGGTCGCCGTGGGAATCGGTTGACCCCGCCATGGAGCGCACCTATTCCGGCAGCGGCTCCGGCGTCGGCGCCAAATACGCCTGGAGCGGCAACCGGAAGGCCGGCTCCGGCACCATGGAGATTGTGGACGCCGCCGCGCCACGCAGCATCAAGATCCGCTTGGAGTTCACTAAGCCCTTCAAGGCCGTCAACCCCACCACGTTCACTTTCACGCCGTCGGGCAACGGCACTCAGGTCACGTGGACCATGACCGGGGAGAACAAGGGCATCGGCAAGGTCTTCGCCCGCTTCATGAACATGGACAAGATGGTTGGCGCAGACTTCGAAAAGGGGCTCGCCGCGCTCGCCACGGCTGCCGCACAGCCACAGGCCTGAGCAGGGAGGCCCTGCGCGGTGACGTTGCCCCGCCGCCGGGGCAGTTCAGGACCCGGTGGTTGGGACCAGTTCGGGGTGATGGATCCGKGCGACCTCCGGGTGGGCGCGCAGCCAGCCCTTGAGCACGTTGGCGCCGTAGGACGCGAGCATCGGATTGTCCGGGTCATCGGTGATCCCCCGGGACCGGGCCGCGAGCGCGGGCGGGAGGGGCACCGGATCGATGACGGCGTCAAGCCGGGGCGACCAGAAGAACGGGACCGTGTAGCGGTCGACGCCGGGCAGGGGCGCCTCGACGCGGTGGATGGTGGCCGCCAGGTAGCCCTGGGTCGCGACTTCGAGCATTTCCCCGAGGTTGACCACCAGGGCCCCCTGAACCGGCTCCACCGGAATCCAGTTGTCGCTGCCCGGCGGGAGCACCTGCAGGCCGCCGACCTCGTCCTGAAGCAGCAAGGTGACGAATCCGTAGTCCGCATGGGCGCMGACCCCCTGGGGTCCGGCATCGGTGACGACGCCGCCAACATAGTGGACGAGCTTAGCCATCCAGGCCGGCGAGTCCCGGAACGGTTCGTCGAAGTAGTCTTCCGGCAGTTCCAGGGACACGGCGATGGCGCTCAGCAGTTCTGCGCCGATCCGTGACATGCGGTCCGCCCAGGCCATGCACACGCTCCGCAGCTCAGGCAGCGCGCGGTCCGGCATCAGGTTGGGCCCCTGCACCAGCCAATACGGCTGATCCGGCGGGTAGCCCTCGACGGCGGGGCGCTCAGGTCCAAAATCGAGCTGTTCACGGGCGTCCGGCCGCCCCCGGGTGACTTCGTGGCCCAACCGCGTGTAGCCGCGGAAATGCGGTGAGAGCCGGTTGTCCAGTTCCAGCCTGGACTCAAGCGGAAGCCCGAAGAACCGCCGGGTGACGTCGAAGAGTTCGTCCACCTCGCCGGGAGTGGCCCCGTAGCCCGTGAGCTGGAAGAAGCCCACCCGGTGCGAAGCATCGCGCAAGGCTTCAATAAACGCCGGGTCAAAAGTGCCGTCCCGCCCTCTGGCTGCACTGAGATCCAGCAACGGAATCGAATCCGATGGTGCGTTCATGCTTGCAAACTACCACCACGGCTTCACCTACTGAACGGTAGGCCGGTTCCGGTTGCCCGGATGCGAGAAGAATTGGCGGTGCCGATTMCCAGCTATTGCCTAGGCACCTCGCGGGCTTTCTTGATCGCGGTGTGCAAGAGTTCAACAACGAGGGTTGCCAATGCCACGCCGATCGGGTTAACGAGAAAGCCGGAATCCATGCGCCGGAACGCCACGAAAGCTCAACGTCGAATCGCCGCGCGGCTGCTTGTTGCAGCAGTCCTGGTGCTGTCAGCAGCAGCGTGTGAGCCCTCGCCGCCCGGTGGCAGCCCGGGAACGGGATCCGGCACGCCTAGTGCCACGCCGAGTACCGGCGCGTCAGCCGGCACCAGCAGCCCCGGCACCACGTCCGGGGGCTCTGCCTCGGCGCAGGCCGGCTCAAAACCGGGGCACGTGTTCGTGATCAACCTCGAGAACAAGGGCTACAACAAAGTGTGGGGTGCCGGTTCTGAGGCCACCTATCTCTCCCAGACGCTCCGCAACCAGGGCGTCCTGCTGTCCGAGTACTACGGAATCGCCCACAACTCGAACCCGAACTACCTGGCCCAGATCTCCGGCCAGGCATCCAACGCCATGACCCGCGACGACTGCCCCACGTACGCCGCTTTCAAGCAAACGGGGACGGCCGCGCTGGGGCAGGTGGAGGGAACCGGCTGCGTGTATCCGGCATCGGTCCCCACGGTCGCCGGGYAGCTCAGCGCGGCCGGCAAGACGTGGAAAGGCTACATGGAGGACATGGGGACGCCGTGCCGGCATCCCAAGCTCGGCGCGAAGGACACCAGTCAGGGTGCCAAGGTGGGCGACCAGTACGCGACCCGGCATAATCCGTTCGTGTATTTCGAGTCCATCACCTCGTCCCCGGACTGCCAAAGCAACGTGGTGGACTTCAGCCAGCTTGCCGGTGACCTCCAGTCCGTGGACACCACACCGAATTTGGCCTACATCTCGCCGAATCTGTGCAACGACGGCCACGACAGCCCCTGCGTCGATGGCAGCGCCGGCGGGCTCGCCGCCGCTGACAGCTGGCTGAGCCAGCAGGTCCCGGMGATCCTGGACTCCCCGGCGTTCAAACAGGACGGGATGCTGGTCATCACCTTCGATGAAACCGAGGGAAAGACGGTAGGACCGTCAGCCCTGCTGCCGGGCGGGACGGCCGGCGGCAAGATCGGTGCGCTGGTCATCTCGCCGTTCACCAAGGGCGGCACGACGTCGGACCAGGCCTACAACCACTTCAGCCTCCTGGCCAGCATCGAAGACGCCTTCTCGCTGCCGCGGCTCGGGTATGCCGGGGCGCCGGGCCTKAACAGCTTCGGCGCGGACGTCTTCAACGCCGGCTCCTGACGGCGGCACGATGCCCCGGACGCCCTGAACGCGCGGGCGGTCTGGTCTGGGCAGGCGCGATCGGCCGCTACGGAGCGGCGGGTCCCGAACCGTTCCCGGACGCCTCCTGGCCGTATTCGGCCGTGATCAGGATGGGAAGGTGGTCCGAGGCGCCGCGGGGCAGTGTCTCCACGCTTTCGATTTCCAGCCCCTGGGAGGTGGCGAAGTCGAAGTGGCCCTTGAAGACCTTGTAGCGGGTGTAGGTCCGGCGGTCGCTCATGGTGAGGTCGTAGCCGGCGTCCTTCATCTGCGCTGTGAGGGATTTGGTGAAGAACGGATAGTTGAAGTCACCCACCATCAGTGACATCAGGCCGCCGCCCATGCTGAGCAGCTCGGCGTGGGCGGCATGGATCTGGTTCCGCCRCAACGAGTTCGACGCCGTCAGMGGCGCMGCGTGGAAGGAAGCGATGACGAGCTCGTGGTCGGTCKCGTTGTCCGTGACTCGCGTTCCGATGAGCCGCTCATGCGCGGGGGCCAGGACACGGTCGTGGAGGGACTTCTTCAAAGCGAAGGTCTTGGTGTCGTAAGCGGTAAAGCGGTCCTTGCGGTAGTAAATCGCCAGGCCCAGCCGGTTCCCCCGGGTGGCGTCGGCCAGGTGCAGGTTGCCGATGGTCGCCGGCAGGTCCTCGGTATCGCACTCCTGGAGGCACAAAGCATCAATCTCGAAATCGCGGGCCAGATCGACCAGCTCGCCACTGGCCTTGTGCTTGCGGAGGTTGTAGCTGATGACTCGGATCAGGAGAGCACCCCTTCGGATGATAGTTGCGAACGCTGTGATCGAGTCTACCCAGTCCGGCTGGCCGAACGCTGAATGTTGAGCAGGGCGTGCGGGCCGTCAGCTCTCCTGTCGGTGAGGTCCCGGCCCCGCCGGCGGGGAATCCGCCGGCTCCGGACCGGGCAGGGGAATGACGAGGCGGACACGGAAGCCGGCACCGTGCGGGCCGGCCTGAACCTCCCCGCCCGCCAGCCCCGCGCGTTCCGTCATCCCGCTGAGGCCGAACCCGGCGTCCGCCCCGGGAGCCGGCCCCCGGTCTGGGGTCCCGGCGTCGGCAGGCTGTATCGTCCCCKTCCCCGTCCCCGTGCTCGTGACCGTCAGCCGCACCCGGGTTGGCTGCCACACAAGGCGAACGTCGACGTCGGCGCCCGGGGCGTGTTTGCGCACATTGGAGAGTGCTTCCTGCACGGTCCGGTAGATGGCGACGGCGGCATCCGCCKGCAACGCCGCCGGGGCGCCCAGGGTGGTGAAGCCTGTCTGTCCCGTCGACGCGAGCCGGTGCTGTTCAACCAGCGACTCCAGCAGCTCGGGACCTGGCACCTGGTCCTCCCGCAACGCCCGCACGGCGCGCCGGGCCTCGGACAGTCCGGCGCGGGCCAGCGCACTGGCCTGGTCGAGCGTGTCCCTAAGTTGCGGGTCCGCGCCGGTGTTCCGCGCCAGGAGCCGGGCCCCTTCCAGATGCAGGGACAGCCCGGACAGGGTGTGGGCCAGGACGTCGTGCATGTCGCGCGCCATCCGGCCCCGCTCGGCGGAAGCCGCTGCGGCGCGTTCGGCGTCCCGCCCGGCTTCCACCTCCCGCAGCAGCCCCGTGATGCGTTCGCGCTGCTCTCGCTCGGTCCGGAGCAAAAGCCCCACCAGGAAGAAGAAGGCCGCACCGGCATCTGTGGCCAGGATGAGAGAGATCGCGGTCTGGCCGGAGCCCAGCTGGAGGACGTTGACAGCGCAGAGCGCCAGCAGAGCGACGGCGGGGAGTGCCAGCCGGGGTGGCCGCAGCGGCGCGAACGCCGCGATGAGGAACAGCGCCGTGACGTCGGCCTGCGGGCTCGCCGCACGCAGGCCCGCCACGCCGACAGCCATGGCCGCCATCAGGGCAACATAGACAGCGGGCGCGAGCCGCTCCTTGAGCAGGTAGGTGACGGCGGCCGCGGCGAACAAAGCCGCGGCCACGGCGTTGACCAGGCCCGGGCCGTCCGCCGCGAACCCCACCGGGCCCAGCGCCGCGCCGGCCACCACCAGCGCCGCCATGGCCAGCCCCAGGGGCGTCAGCCACTGCCGGGACGACGCCCGCGCGGGGGAGCCGGGAGGAACGCTGGCAGCACTCATGGCAGGAATCCTGCCATGAGAAGCTTGGTCTCAAAAATCACTGACGAAGGGACGCAAGCGGTGGCCAGGACGCAGGTGCGGGTGTTGATCGTGGATGACCAGAAGGTGGTCCGTGACGGGCTGGCCATGATCCTGGGATTCCTGGACGACATCACGGTGGCAGGCACCGCCGTCGACGGTGCGGACGCGCTGCGGCAGGTCAAAGCCCTGCAACCCGACGTCGTCCTGATGGACCTCCACATGCCGGTCCTGAACGGCGTGGAGGCGACCACGCTMCTTAGCCGTGAGGCCCCTGCCAGCCGCGTGGTKGTGCTCACCACCTACGCCGACGACGAGTGGGTGTTCTCCGCGCTCCGTGCCGGCGCGAAGGGCTTTCTGACCAAGGACGCCGATGCKGGGGAGATCCGCCGGGCGGTCCTGACGGTCGCCGGCGGCGATGCCCAGCT
>NZ_JBFTHK010000169.1:0-9187 GCF_056394205.1 Arthrobacter sp. 10T413_2
GCGCCGTGAAGTGCCAACTCAGTGGTAGACGCCCGGGTGGCGAGAGTTACTACCCCGCGTACTCCCGGACGGCGTCGAGCTCGCCCTCAAGTGCCAGCAGCTGGCGCTCGACGGCCGCCGGTGCGGTGCCGCCTTGGGAGTTGCGGCTGTTGAGCGAACCCTCGGTGGACAGGACCGTGCGGACCTCCGGCGTCAGGTGCTCCGAGATGGCGGCGTATTCCGCGTCCGTCAGGTCCCAGAGCTCGACGCCGCGGCTTTCGGCCTGCTTCACCGCGGCACCGGAGAGCTCATGCGCCTCGCGGAACGGAACACCCTGCCGGACCAGCCATTCGGCAATGTCCGTGGCCAGCGCGAAGCCCTGCGGCGCCAGCGCTTCCATCCGTTCGGTGTTGAACTTCAGGGTCGCGATCATGCGGGACACGGCCGGAAGCAGCACTTCCAGGKTGTCGGCGGCGTCGAAGACMGGTTCCTTGTCTTCMTGCAGGTCGCGGTTGTACGCGAGCGGCAGGCCTTTGAGCGTCGCCAGCAGGCCCGTCAGGTTGCCGATCAGACGCCCGGCCTTACCGCGCGCGAGCTCGGCGACGTCCGGGTTCTTCTTCTGCGGCATGATCGAGGAGCCGGTGGAGTAGGAATCATGCAGGGTGACGAAGGAGAACTCCTTCGTGGCCCACAGGATCACTTCCTCCGAGACCCGGGACAAGTCCACCCCGATCATGGCCGTGATCCAGGCGAACTCAGCGAAGACATCGCGGGACGCGGTGCCGTCGATCGAGTTGTGCGTAGCCGAGAAGAAGCCCAGTTCCGCGGCGACGGCCTCCGGGTCCAGGCCCAGCGAGGATCCGGCCAGGGCACCCGAGCCATAGGGCGAAACCCCGGCGCGCTTGTCCCAGTCGGCCAGCCGCTGCACATCCCGCAGCAACGCCCAGGCGTGGGCCAGCAGGTGGTGGCTCAGCAGCACCGGCTGGGCATGCTGGAGGTGGGTACGGCCGGGCATGGCCACACCACGGTGGGCCTTGGCCTGGTCCACGAGAGCATCGATCGTGGCGAGCACGCCGCGCGCGATGATCCGGGCGTGGTCCCGCAGGAACATCCGGCCCAGGGTGGCCACCTGGTCGTTGCGGGACCGGCCGGCGCGGAGCTTGCCGCCGAGCTGGGTCCCGGCGCGCTCGAACAGGCCGCGCTCCAGGGAACCGTGCACGTCCTCATCGGACTCGGCCGGTGTGTAGGCCCCGGACGCGACGTCCTCGTCCAACCGCGTCAGGGCGGCCAGCATGCCCTCGAGCTCGGCGTCGTCCAGCAGCCCTGCCTTGTGCAGCACGCGGGCGTGCGCCTTGGACCCGGCGATGTCGTAGCGGGCCAGCCGCCAGTCAAAATGCGTGGACTTGCTCAGCGCCGCGAGGGCGTCCGCAGGGCCGCCGGCGAACCGGCCGCCCCACAGCGCACCCGTATTGGTAGCTTCGGACTTTGTCCCCGGGCGCACCCCAGCCTCGCTTCGCTCKACCGGGGACCCCTGCGCCCGTGGGCCCTGCTGCTGACTCACTTTCCGGCGACGCGGATGTCGCGGCCGGAGGCGACCTTGGCGGACATGCCCCACAGCTCGATGAAGCCGCGCGCCATGGACTGGTCGAAGGTGTCGCCGGTGTCGTAGGTMGCGAGGTCGAAGTCGTAGAGCGAGGTCTCGGAGCGGCGGCCGTTGACGATCRCCTGGCCGCCGTGCAGGACCATGCGGATGTCGCCGGAGACGTAGCGCTGGGTGTCTTCGATGAAGGCGTCGAGGGAGCGCTTGAGCGGGGAGAACCACTGGCCGTCGTAGACCAGCTCGGCCCAGCGCTGGCCGACGGTGGCCTTGAAGCGGGCCTGCTCGCGCTCGATCGTGATGTCCTCGAGGTGCTTGTGTGCGGTGATCAGCGCCATGGCACCGGGGGCCTCGTAGATTTCGCGGGACTTGATGCCCACCAGGCGGTCCTCGACGACGTCGATCCGGCCGACGCCCTGGGCACCGGCGCGGCGGTTGAGTTCCTTGATGGCCTGCAGCGGGGTKACCTTGACGCCGTCGATCGCGACGGGCACGCCGGCCTCGAAGGAGATGGTGACTTCATCCGGTGCCGGCGGGAATTCCGGGGTGGCGGTGTAGTCGTAGATGTCCTTGGTGGGGGCGTTCCAGATGTCCTCGAGGTAGCCGGTTTCGACGGCGCGGCCCCAGACGTTCTGGTCGATCGAGTACGGGTTCTTCTTGGTGGTCTCGATCGGCAGTCCCTTTTCCTCGGCGAAGGCGATGGCCTTGTCGCGGGTCAGGGCGAGGTCGCGGACCGGGGCGATGCACTTCAGGTCCGGGCCGAGGGTCTGGATGCCGACCTCGAAGCGGACCTGGTCGTTGCCCTTGCCGGTGCAGCCGTGGGCCACGGTGGTGGCACCGAATTCGCGGGCTGCCTTKACCAGGTGCTTGACGATCACCGGGCGGGAAATGGCGGAGACCAGCGGGTAGTGGCCCTGGTAGAGGGCGTTGGCCTTCAGTGTGGGGACGCAGTACTCGTTGGCGAACTCGTCGCTGGCGTCGGCCACGTAGGCCTCGACGGCGCCGCAGCCCAGCGCGCGCTGGCGGATGGTTTCCAGGGATTCGCCGCCCTGTCCGACGTCGACGGCCACGGCGATGACCTCGGCGCCGGTGGCTTCACCGATCCAGCCGATGGCTACGGAAGTATCCAGGCCGCCGGAGTAGGCCAGAACAATACGCTCAGTCACTTGAAATGCTCCTTAGTTGTTTGGTTGATGCAGTTGTCTGGGAAGAATGCGGAAGAACTGTCGGGGAAAACTAGTGCGGAAATCGTGTCTGCTGAAAGCCTGTCACAGGCCCACCGCAGACCCAATCCTGCGTTGGCCGCGGCGCTATTGGCTGCCGGCTTCCTCGGCGAACTGCAGGAAGCGGGCGGCGACGTCGGCGCCGCCCAGGGGGTCCCGGGTGACGAGGAGGACGGTGTCGTCCCCCGCGATGGTGCCCAGGATCGAGGGCATCACGGAGTGGTCGATCGCGAGGGCCAGGAAGTTCGCGGCGCCCGGCGGGGTCCTGAGCACCACGAGGTTGGCCGAGGCCTCGGCGGTGACGAGCAGTTCCCCGCACAGCCGGCTCAGCCGGGCGTCGAGGATTTCCTGGGTGACACCGCTTTTGGCGGCCCGTTCGCCGCCCTCCCCCGGGACGGCGTAGACCAGCACGCCGTCCTTGCCGCGGACCCGGACCGCGCCGAGTTCCACGAGGTCGCGGGAGAGCGTGGCCTGGGTGACCTGGACGCCGTCGTCCGCGAGCAGCGCCGCGAGCTCGGCCTGCGACCGGACCGATTCGCCCGTGAGGATCGCCGTGATCCGCGCCTGCCGGGCCGTTTTGGTGGCCGGGCTGGCCCCCGGAGAGGCTGGCTGGACGGAMATCAGGCCGGGCCCACCGGCGCCAGCCCGTCGACTTGCGCCGGCCCATCGACCGGCGCGAGCCCGTCAACAACCGCCAGGCCTGAGCGGTGCATGAGCCACGCTATGAGGGCCTTCTGGGCGTGGAGTCGGTTTTCGGCCTCGTCCCAGACCACCGACTGCGGGCCGTCAATGACGTCCGCAGCGATCTCGTAGCCCCGGTAGGCCGGCAGGCAGTGGAGCACGACGGCGTCCGGCGCCGCGAGCTTCATGKCGTCGGCGTCCACGGAATAGTTGCGGAACAGCTTCATCCGCGCTTCCTTTTCCGCTTCCTGGCCCATGGACACCCACGTGTCGGTGGCGACGACGTCGGCGCCGAGGAGGGCCTCGGCGGGGTCGATCGTCACCAGCACGGAGCCGCCGGTCTCCGCGGCGCGGTCCTCGGCGGCGGCGATGATCTCCGGGGACGGCAGGTACCCGTCCGGGCCGGCGACGCGGACGTTCATGCCCGCCGTGACGCCGGCCAGCAGGTAGGAGTTGGCCATGTTGTTGGCGGAGTCGCCCAGGTACGCCATGGTCAGGCCGTTGAGTCCGCCCTTGTGTTCCTTGATGGTCAGGAGGTCGGCGAGCAGCTGGCACGGGTGGTAGTCATCGCAGAGGGCGTTGATGACCGGAACGCGCGAGTTTTCGGCCATGGCGACGAGGCCGGCGTGCGCGCCKGTGCGCCATACGATGGTGGAGACCATGCGTTCGAGCACCTTGGCGGTGTCCTCGACCGATTCCTTGTGGCCGATCTGTGCCTCGCCCGGGTTGATGATGAGCGGATTGCCGCCCATGTCCGCGATGCCGGTGGCGAAGGAGACCCTGGTCCGGGTGGAGGTCTTGTCGAAGATGACAGCCACGGTCTTGCGGCCGCTGGCCGCCGCGGCGAAGGGCTGGACGGTGTACGGCGCGGCCTTCATCCGGGCGGCGAGCTCGAGGACCTCGGCCTGTTCGGCCGGGCTGAGGTCCGTGTCCTTGAGGAAGTGGCGGACGGGTCTTGTCGAAATGTCAGTTGCGCTCACTGGGCGTCCTTTGCGGTCTGGAGGAGGGCGGGCAGCGCCGCGAGGAAGCGGTCGGCCTGATCGGTGGTCAGGATCAGCGGCGGTGCCAGCCGGATGGTGCGCGGGCCCGGGCTGTTGACGATGAACCCGGCGTCGAGCCCGGCGGCAACGACGCCGGGCGCGACGTCGGCGTCGAGATCGAAGCCGATCAGCAGCCCCTCGCCGCGGACCTCGGTCACGCCGTCGATCCCGGCCAGGCCCGCGCGGAGGTGCTCCCCCACGGCCCGGACGTGGGCCAGGACATCCTGGCTTTCGAGGACGTGCAGAGTGGCGAGAGCGGCCGCGGTGGCCACCGGGTTGCCGCCGAACGTGGTCCCGTGCTGGCCGGCCGTCAGCAGCGCTGAGATTTCCGGGCCGAAGGTCACCAGGGCGCCGATCGGGAAGCCGCCGCCCAGTCCCTTGGCGAGCGTCACGGCGTCGGGCACGATCCCGGCGTCCTCGCTGGCCAGCCACTTGCCGGTGCGGCCGATGCCGGTCTGGACCTCGTCGAGGATCAGCAGCGCGCCCGCGGCGCTCGTGGCCTCGCGGGCAGCCTTGAGGTAGCCGGCGGGCAGCGGCCGGACGCCGGCCTCGCCCTGGATCGGTTCGAGGAAGACCGCCGCGGTGGTGTCGTCCACCGCGGCGCGAAGGGCCTCGATGTCACCKAACGGAACGTGCACGACGCCGCCGGGCAGCGGCGCGAACGGCGCCCGGTATGCCTCCTTGGCGGTCAGCGCGAGGGCGCCCATGGTGCGGCCGTGGAAGGCGCCCTCGAGCGCGATGATCTTGGTGCGCGGCTGTGCTGCGCCCTCCTCGGCTGCGGCGCGGCTGGCGCCGGTGTTCCGGCGCGCCAACTTGAAGGCCGCCTCGACGGCCTCGGTGCCGGAGTTGGCGAAGAACACCTTGGAGCCGGCCGGCGCCTTGGACAGTTCCAGCAGCTTTTCGGCCAGGGCGATCTGGGTGGGGCTCGTGAAGAAGTTGGAGACGTGGCCCAGGGTGGCGAGCTGGCTGGAGATCACCGAGGTGACGAACGGGTGGGCGTGGCCCAGGGCGTTCACCGCGATCCCGCCGAGCAGGTCGAGGTACTCCTTGCCGTCGGCGTCCCACACGAGGCAGCCGGCGCCGCGGACCAGGACCCGTTGCGGGGTGCCGAAGACGCCCAGCAGGGAGGATGAGTAGCGGGAGAGCCAGTCGGCTCCGCTGCTGCTGGAGACAATTGTGGTTGCGGCGGCCTCCGCAGCGATGGGGGCCCCGCCCGCTTCGCGGTGCCCGACCACACCCGGCCCCCCATCGCTGCTGCGGCCTTCGGCGGAATGGCTCAGTTCAGTGCTGCTCACTATGCGTTCACTGCCTCGTCCGGGACKACCTGGGTGCCGATGCCKGCGGTCGTAAAGGTTTCCAGCAGCATCGAGTGCGGCAGCCGGCCGTCAACGATGTGGGCGCGCTCGACGCCGTCGTCAATCGCTTTCAGGCAGGCCGCCATCTTCGGGATCATGCCGGACTCAAGGCGCGGCAGCAGTTCGCGCAGCTCCGAAGCGGTCAGCGACGAGATGAGCGAGGACCGGTCCGGCCAGTTGGCGTAGAGGCCTTCGACATCGGTCAGGATGACCAGCTTGGATGCACCMAGCGCCGACGCGACCGCTGCCGCCGCCGTGTCCGCGTTGACGTTTAGTACCTGCCCCGTGGTGGACCCGTCGTCGTGGATTTCCGGGGCGACGGTGGAGATCACGGGAATCCGCCCGGCGGCCACGATGTCCAGGATGCCTTCCGGGTTGACCCCGACGACCTCGCCCACCAGGCCCAGGTCTACCTCTTCGCCGTCCACCACGGTGCCGGTACGGACGGCGCGGAGCAGGCCGCCGTCCTCGCCGGACATGCCGACGGCGTACGGGCCGTGGGAGTTGATCAGCCCCACGAGTTCGCGTCCCACCTGGCCGGTGAGGACCATCCGGACCACGTCCATGGCCTCGGGCGTGGTGACGCGCAGGCCGCCCTTGAACTCGGATTCGATCCCGAGCCGGCTGAGCATGGTGTTGATCTGCGGGCCGCCGCCGTGCACCACCACGGGGTGGATGCCGACGTGGTGCAGGAAGACGACGTCCTCTGCGAAGGCGCGGCGGAGYTCGTCGTTGACCATGGCGTTGCCGCCGTACTTGATCACCATGGTGGTGCCGGCAAAGCGCTGGATCCAGGGCAGCGCCTCGATCAGCGTGGCTGCTTTGTCGCGGGCCTCGGACATGGAGGTGGTCTMGCGTGTCTGGGTGTTCATGCTGTTCGTCCCTTCCCGGAAGGGCCTAGCTTGAGTAGGCGCTGTTCTCGTGGACGTAGTCGTGGGTGAGGTCGTTGGTGAGGATCGTGGCCTCGGCCTCGCCGGCCTGCAGGTCGATCTCGACGAGGACCTCGCGCGGCTCCAGGTCCACGAGGTTCCGATCGTCGCCGATGCTGCCGTTGCGGCAGATCTGGACGCCGTTCATGGACACATTGAGCTGGTCCGGTTCGAACGCCGCGTCGGTGGTGCCGACGGCGGACAGCACGCGGCCCCAGTTGGGGTCCTTGCCGAAAATCGCGGTCTTGAACAGGTTGGAGCGGGCGACGGCACGGCTGACGGTCTCGGCGTCCCGCTCGCTMGCAGCGTTGAACGTCCGGATCGCGATATCGTGGCTGGCGCCCTCGGCGTCGCCGATCAGTTTGCGTGCCAGCTCGGCGCAGACCTCGGTCAGTCCGGCACCGAACTCGACAGCGGACGGCACGGTACCGGAGGCACCGGAGGCCAGGAGCACCACGGTGTCGTTGGTGGACATGCAGCCGTCGGAATCTGCCCGGTCGAAGGTGACCCGGGTGGCGTCGCGGAGGACGACGTCGAGCATTTCCGGCTGGACGTCGGCGTCCGTGGTGAGGACCACCAGCATGGTGGCGAGGCCCGGGGCCAGCATGCCGGCGCCCTTGGCCATGCCGCCGATGGTGAACTCGTTGCCTTCGGCGTCCGTGMCGGTGAAGACGGCCTGCTTGGACACCGAGTCGGTGGTCATGATCGCGGTGGCCGCCGCTGCCCCGCCGTCGGCGGCCAGGCCGGCGGTGGCGGAACCGATCCCGGCCAGGATTTTGTCCATKGGCAGCTGCTCGCCGATCAGTCCGGTGGAGCAGACCACGACGTCGGTGGCCGAGACACCCAGCGCCTCGGCGGTCTTCTCGGCCGTGGTGTGCGTGTTCTGGAAGCCCTGGKGCCCGGTGCAGGCGTTCGCTCCCCCGGAGTTGAGGATGACGGCGTCGACGCGGCCGTCCTTGACTACTTCGCGGGACCAGTGCACGGGAGCCGCGGCGACGCGGTTGGACGTGAAGACCGCCGCGGCGGCCTTGGACGGGCCGTCGTTGACCACGAGTGCCAGGTCCGGTTTGCCGGAGGTCTTGAGGCCGGCGGTGACGCCGGCGGCGCGGAATCCCTGCGGTGCGGTGATGCTCACGGTGCGACTCCCTGGAGGTTGAGGCCGGCGTCTTCCGCCAGGCCGAGGGCAATATTCATGGACTGCACGGCCCCGCCGGCGGTTCCCTTGGTCAGGTTGTCGATKGCGCAGCACACGATCACGCGGCCGGTGTGCTCATCGAACGCAAGCTGCATGACCGTGTGGTTGGATCCCTGGACCGATTTGGTGGAGGGCCATTGGCCTTCGGGGAGCAGGTGCACGAACGGTTCGTCGTCGTAGGCCTCGCTCCAGGCGCGGCGCAACTCCTCGGCGGTGACTCCCGAACGCACCTTCGCCGTCGCCGTCGTGAGGATGCCGCGGCTCATCGGGGCGAGCGTGGGCGTGAAGGACACGGTGACCGGGGCGTTCAGGGCCTTGGACAGTCCCTGTTCGATCTCCGGGGTGTGCCGGTGTCCGCCACCCACACCGTAGGGGCTCATGGAGCCYATGACCTCGGCGCCGATCAGGTTCACCTTGGCGGCCTTGCCGGCCCCCGAGGTGCCGGAGGCGGAGACGATCACGACGTCGTCGCCTTCCAGGAGGTGGCTGCTGAAGCCGGGCGTGAGGGCCAGCAGGGCCGACGTCGGGTAGCAGCCCGGGACTGCGATCCGGGTTGCGCCGCGCAGGGCGTCGCGCTGGCCGGGCAGTTCGGGGAGTCCGTAGGGCCAGGTGCCGGCGTGCGCGGAGCCGTAAAACTTCTCCCAGGCCTGCGGGTCCTCGAGGCGGTGGTCCGCCCCGGCGTCGATCACCACGGTTCCGGCCGGAAGCCGGGCCGCGATCTCCGCGGACGCCCCGTGCGGAAGCGCCAGGAACACKACGTCGTGCCCTGCCAGGTTGTCCACCGTGGTGTCTTCAAGGATCCGGTCTGCCAGGCCATGGAGATGCGGCTGCAATTCCCCTAGTCTGGAACCGGCGTTGCTGTGGGCCGTGATGGCGCCGATGGTGACGTCGGGATGACCGGCAAGGATCCGCAGGACCTCGCCGCCGGCATAGCCGCTCGCCCCGGAAACGGCAACAGAAATAGTCATAAGCACGACTATACAGCAAGAGTATGCATAGGTGCCGATATTTATGCATTCATGCGCCTGTGTCCGGATGAACCCCGGAATGCGTGCGGATGCGGCCCCTAGCCCGTTACATTTATTGGGTTCCCGACCGTCGGGGACATGGTCGCTGGACCCGGTATGACTTTCCTGCCCTGTCACTGATGATCCGGGGGGTGTTGTCGCCGGGTCCGGAGGCACTTGT
>NZ_JBFTHK010000170.1:0-9058 GCF_056394205.1 Arthrobacter sp. 10T413_2
AGTACTGCCAGCGGCCCCGCGGAAGCCGGCCGCACCGCCGATTGGACCGTGGTCCGGACCACGCCGCGGGGACTCGGCTCCGACTTCGTCCTCCGCCACCGCKACGGCGCCGAGCTGCGCGTCCACACCGGCCTGCCGGGAAGCTTCAACGTCGCCAACGCAGCCCTGGCCACCGTCATGGTGCTCGCCGGAGGGCACGAGCCCGCCGCCGTGCAGGCCGCCCTCGACGCCGGCGACCCCTTCACGGTTGCCGTGCCCGGCCGGATGCAGCTCGTGTCCACKGCACCGGCGGCCGTGGTGGACTTCGCCCACAACCCCGACGCCCTGGAACGGGCCCTCGAGGCCGTCCGGTCCCCGGAACCCGGGTCCAAAGTGATCATCGTCTTCGGCGCCACCGGACAGCGCGACCAAAGCAAGCGGCCCGCCATGGGGGCCATCGCGGCCCGGYTGGCCGACATCGTGATTGTCAGCGACGACGACCCCCACGACGAGGACGCGGCGGCCATCCGCCAGGACGTCCTCGCCGGCGCCCTGGCGGCCAAGGACAGCGAAGGCCTGGACTGCACCGTCCTGGAGGTTTTCCCGCGCGACGCCGCCATCCTGAAGGCCGTAGAGCTCGCCGGAGCCGGGGACACCATCCTCGTCGCCGGCCGGGGCCACGAGGTCTGGCAAGAGGTCAAGGGCGTCAACCTGGCCCTGGATGACCGGGTGGAGCTCCGGAACGCCTTGACAGCACGGGGATTCACCGTTCTTGAAGACCACCGGATAGAGTCCTAAACCGAGATGATTGCACTTACAGCGGCGGAAATCGCCGACATAACCAACGGCCGGCTGGCCGCGGAACCGGGCCTTACCCCCGCCTCCGTGGTAACCGACTCCCGCGAGGCCACGGCGGGTTCCCTCTATGTGGCCAAGCCCGGGGAGAGCGCCGACGGGCACGACTTCGTCGGGGCAGCCTTTGACCGGGGCGCCGTCCTTGCGCTCGTGGAGCGCGAGGTCGCCGACGCCGCCGGGACAAGCTACCCGGCAGTCGTCGTCGAGGACGCCGTCCTTGCCATGGGCGCCMTGGCCGCTGAATCMGTCCGCCGGATCCGCGCCCACCGCGCAGCCGCCGGMGCCGCGTTCACCGTGATTGGCATCACGGGATCGGCCGGCAAGACCACCACGAAGGACCTGCTGGCCGGCATCTTCGCCGCGTCCGATGCCGACGGCGCCACCGTCGCGCCGCAGGGGTCGTACAACGGCGAGGTGGGCGTGCCCCTGACCGTTTTCAAGGCCGATTTCGGCACCCGCTACCTCGTCATTGAGATKGGCGCCACGGGCATCGGCCACATCCGGTACCTCGCGGACATGGTCCGGCCGGAGATCGGCGTGGTCCTCGGCGTCGGCTCCGCCCACGCCGGAGAATTCGGCGGCATCGACAACATCGCCGTCGCCAAGGGTGAACTCGTGGAGGCGCTCCCTGCCGAAGGCACAGCCGTGCTGAACCTCGACGACGCCCGCGTCGCCGCGATGGCCGCCCGGACCCGGGCCCGTGTGCTCGGCTACACCTCCCGCGCCGCCGGCCTAGGCCAGGACAACAGCAGCGGCCAGGACAACGGCAGCCAGCCGGACGTGGCCCCAACCGATGTGGTCAGGGCCGAGGGCATCGATCTGAATGCCGAGGGCCACCCCGAGTTTGAGCTCTACCTGCCCGGCGACAGCGCCCCGCAGGAACCAGCACAGCAGGGCACAACACAGCAGGGGATCAGCCGGTACCACGTCAGCGCCAAGCTGATTGGTGCCCATCACATCGCCAACCTCCTCGCGGCGGCGGCCGCGGCGCACGCCGCCGGCATCCCCGGCGCGCAGATCGCCGCCTCACTCAGCGCCMAGACCGCCGCCAGCCGGTGGCGGATGGAACGCACGGAGCGCCCCGACGGCGTGACCGTMATCAACGATGCCTACAACGCGAACCCGGAGTCGATGCGCGCGGCGCTGCGGACGCTGGCCGAGCTGGGCCGCGGCCGCCGCACCTGGGCGGTCCTGGGCGCCATGCTGGAGCTTGGCCCGGACTCCATCCGCGAGCACATGACGGTCGGCACCCAGGTGGTGCGGCTCAACATCTCCCGTCTCGTGGTGGTGGGCCGGGAGGCCCGCTCGCTCTATGTCTCTGCCGTCAACGAAGGCTCCTGGGGCGATGAATGCGTTTTCGCCGAGACTGCGGACGAGGCCTACGACCTTCTCCAGGCCGAGCTCCAACCKGGTGACCTGGTCCTGTTCAAGTCCTCGAACGGCATCGGGCTGCGGCACCTGGGGGATCGGATAGCATTACCTCCACAAGCCCCCAAGACCTCTCCCGAGCGACCTGCCGAGGGACCTGCCGCAACCGCCACCGAAGGGAGGGCACAGCTGTGATTGCACTGCTGATGKGCGCTGGAATGGCCCTGCTCCTCGCGTTTGCGGGCACCCCGCTGTTTATCCGGTTCCTGGTCCGCAAGGGCTACGGACAGTTCATCCGGGACGACGGACCCACCTCGCACCACACCAAGCGCGGCACGCCCACCATGGGCGGCGCCGTCGTGGTTCTGGCGGTCCTCGTCAGCTACGGGCTGACGCACCTGGTCATGTGGCTGATGAACCCACACTCCCCGGGGCCGAGCGCTTCCGGGCTGCTGCTGCTGTTCCTCATGGTGGGCATGGGCCTGGTCGGGTTCCTGGATGACTTCATCAAGATCACCAAGCAGCGCAGCCTCGGACTGAACGCCAAGGCCAAGCTGATCCTCCAGGCGGCGGTCGGCATTATTTTTGCCATCCTGGCGCTGAACTTCCCGAATGCCGMCGGCCTGACGCCGGCTTCCACCCAGATCTCGCTGGTGCGCGACATCCCGTGGCTCAACCTGGCCTTCGCCGGCACGGTAATGGGCGCCATCCTCTTTGTCCTRTGGTCCAACCTGATCGTCACCGCCGCAACCAACGGCGTGAACCTCACCGACGGCCTCGACGGACTGGCCGCMGGCGCCTCGGTGATGGTGTTCGGGGCATACACGCTCATGGGCATCTGGCAGAGCAACCAGGCGTGCGGCTCCCCGCGRCAGGCCGGCGGCGGCTGCTACTCGGTCCGCGACCCCATGGACCTGGCCCTGCTGGCAGCCATTCTCAGCGCGGCAATGGTCGGTTTCCTCTGGTGGAACACCTCCCCGGCGAAGATCTTCATGGGCGACACCGGGTCCCTGGCCATCGGCGGCGCMGTCGCGGCCTTCGCCATCCTGTCCCGGACCGAGCTGCTGCTGGCCTTCATCGGCGGGCTCTTCGTCCTCATCACGCTCTCGGTCATCATCCAGGTGGGCTACTTCAAACTCACCAAGGGCAAACGCTTCTTCAAGATGGMACCGCTGCAGCACCACTTCGAACTCAAGGGCTGGGCCGAAGTCACCGTGGTGGTCCGGTTCTGGATCCTGTGCGGCCTGTTTGTCGCCGCCGGCCTTGGCATTTTCTACGCTGAATGGGTGGTGCTCCTGTGACCGGTCCTATCCCCGTCCCGCTCACCACTTCACGCCGGCTGCAGGAGCTCACCACCTGGGACTCCGACTGGGCCGGCCTGCGCGTCGTGGTCACCGGGATCGGCGTCTCCGGCTTCGCCGCCGCCGACACCCTGATCGAGCTCGGCGCCCGGGTGGTGGTGGTTGACGCCGCCACGAGCCCCAAGGCGCTGGCCCAGGCTGACACCCTGCGGATCGTCGGCGCGGCCGACGTCCTGCTGGGCGACGAGGCGGTGGAATCCGTTCCGAAGATCKACGGGCAGAAGCCGGACCTCGTGGTCACCTCGCCGGGCTGGCGCCCGGACCAGGCCCTGCTCGCCGCCGCGGCGCGGGCCCACATCCCGGTGTGGGGCGACGTCKAACTCGCCTGGCGGCTCCGCGAACGCAAGGGCCGCAAGACGGCCGACTGGCTGACCATCACCGGCACCAACGGCAAGACKACCACGGTCGGCCTGACCGAGTCCATGCTCCAGGCTGCCGGGCTCAAGGCGATCGCCGTCGGCAACGTMGGGACCCCCATCCTGGACGCGCTMCGCGACCCCGTGGACTACGACGTCYTTGCCGTCGAACTCTCCAGCTTCCAGCTGCACTGGAGCCACTCCATATCGCCGGTGGCCAGCGTGTGCCTCAACGTCGCCGAAGACCACGTGGACTGGCACGGTTCCTACGCCTCCTACCTGGCGGACAAAGCCAAGGTCTACGAGAACACGCAGAAGGCCTGCATCTACAACGCCGAGCAGATCGAGACCGAACGCATGGTCGAGGACGCCGATGTTGTGGAGGGCTGCCGGGCCGTCGGCTTCACCACGCTGACGCCGGCCGTCAGCATGCTCGGCGTCGTCGAAGGGCTCCTGGTGGACCGCGCGTTCATCGCCGAACGCAAGGACAGCGCAGCCGAACTTGCCTCCACCGCCGACCTCGGCACGGTGGCTCCGCGCCACATGGTGGCCAACGCGCTGGCGGCGGCAGCCCTGGTCCGCGCCTACGGGGTGGAGCCGCAGGCGGTCCGCAAGGGCCTGCTGAACTACCTCCCGGGCGACCACCGGATCCAGCTCGTGGCCCGCCACGAGGGTGTGCTCTGGATCAATGATTCCAAGGCCACCAACCCGCACGCCGCCGCCGCGTCGCTGTCCGCATTCCACAACGTGGTGTGGATCGCCGGAGGGCTTTCCAAGGGCGTGAACTACGATTCCCTGATCCAAGAGCACGCCAACCGGCTCAAAGCCGTGGTCCTGATCGGTGCGGACTCCAGCGATCTGMAKGCCGCCCTGAAGCGACACGCTCCGGATGTCCCCGTGATCGGGCCGACGAAGGGCGAGACTGAAGACGTGCAGACTGCCGGAACGGCCAAAGCCGACGCAGGCCCTTCGCCGATTTTCAGCGAGACTGTGATGGCCCAGGCCGTTGCCTCGGCGGCGCAGCTGGCCGMCTCCGGTGACACTGTGCTGCTGGCGCCGGCGGCTGCTTCCATGGATCAGTTCTCTTCCTATGCTCACCGTGGCGATGCCTTCATCGAGGCTGTCCGCGAGCTCGTGGAAGGGCAGGCTCAGACCAGCGAGGAGTAACAATGGTCAGCACGCCCACACGCACGACGGCGGCTCGGGCCGCCGCAGGCGGGGCAGCCAGTGGCAAGTCCGCCGGCAGCGGCACCCTCCCGGTGCCCGCCGGGACACCGTCCCGCAAGCCCGCAGTCACTCCCGCRGCGAGGGTGCGGGCCTGGTACCGCCGATTCTGGTCCGCGCTGGAAGGCAACGGCAAGTCCCGCAACGGATCCACGTACTACCTGATCYTCGGCTCCACCCTGGCACTGACGGCTATCGGCATCATGATGGTCCTCTCCGCCTCCAGCGTCGAAGCCATCGCGGMGGGGGAGTMACCCTACTCCGCCGCGCTCAAGCAGGGCGGATTCGCCGMGATTGGCGTCTTTGCGATGTTTGTCCTCTCGCGCGTCAACGTCGTCTGGCTCAGGCGCTTCGCGTGKCCGGTCATATTCCTGGCCGTTGCCCTGCTGGGCTTGGTCCTCCTGGTAGGCCGCAGCGCCTTGGGCAACCAGAACTGGATCGACGTCGGCCCGTTCACCTTCCAGCCCTCCGAAGCAGCCAAACTGGCGCTGGCGCTCTGGATGGCCACGGTGCTTGACCGCAAAGCCAAGCTCCTCCACGAGTGGCGCCATGCGCTCATTCCCGTCGCGGTTCMGGGGGCTGCGGTAGTCCTGGGGCTCATCMTCGCCGGAAAYGACCTCGGCACGGCGATGATCGTGATGATCATCGTGGCGGCCGCGCTGTTCYTCGCCGGCGTCCGGCTCTACCTCTTTGMGATTGCMGGAGCGGCGCTGGCCGTTTTCACGACGATCCTTGCCGTCACCAACCCGAACCGCATGTGCCGCATCCTGTCATGGACCGGCCAGACCTGCGCCGACGGCTCCGACTTGAACTACCAGTCGACCAACGGCCTGTACGGGCTCGCCTMCGGCGGCTGGTTCGGCGTCGGACTCGGCCAGAGCCGGCAGAAGTACAGCTGGATCCCCGAAGCCCACAACGACTTCATCTTCGCGATCATCGGTGAGGAACTCGGACTCGTCGGGACACTCGTCGTCCTGGTCCTCTTCGCCATCCTCGGCACCGCCATCTACCGCGTGGTCGTCGCACAGCACGATATTTTCCACCGCGTCCTGGCCGGGGCCATCATGGTCTGGCTCCTGGGCCAGGCGAGCGTCAACATGGCCGTGGTCACGGGGCTGGCGCCGGTGATCGGTGTCCCCTTGCCGTTCATCTCCTACGGCGGCTCGGCCCTGCTGATGTCGCTGTGCGCCATCGGCGTCGTCCTGTCCCTGGCCCGGGCCCAGATGGACCCGGGCATGCAGCCCAAGAAGATGCTCAGGTTCGGCCCGGCCGCCTTCGCAAATTCGGTGCGGCGCGCCCGCGCTGCCCGGTCGGCCACCAAGGCATCCAGCCAGGGYGCCGCGCGTCCGGCCGCKAAGGCCGCCGGAAAATCACCCGCGAACGCCAAGCCGGGCAGCACAAGGAACCCGGCGCGGAGTGCACCCCGGAACCCTTCTCCCAAAAACCCTGCACCCAAGAACACCGCCCCCAAGACACCCGTCCCCAAGAACCGCACGAAAGCGTAACAGCMCTTCATGAACACCGAGTCGCCTTTGTCCGTGGTCCTTGCCGGCGGCGGAACCGCCGGTCATATCAGCCCGCTGCTGGCCATCGCCGGCGCCCTCCGCCAGTCCCGGCCGGAGGTGCAGCTCCTGGCCGTCGGCACCCCCGGCGGGATGGAAGCACGGCTGGTCCCGGCAGCCGGGCTGKATCTGGCCACGATCAGCCGGGTTCCGCTCCCGCGCAGGCCCTCCGTGGACCTGCTCCGGCTCCCCGGCCGGATGGCCGGCGCCGTGAAGCAGGCGGGCACCATCCTGGACGAGGCCGGGGCCGACGTCCTGGTAGGCGTCGGCGGCTACGTGTGCACGCCGATGTACCTCGCGGCCCGGCGCMGGAAGATCCCGATCGTGGTCCACGAGGCGAACACCCGCCCCGGCCTGGCGAACCGGGTCGGCGCCCGCCTTGGAGGCCACGTGGCGGTTGCCTTCGCCGCGACCAAACTCGGCCGCGCCCGGCACGTGGGCATGCCGATGCGTCCGGAGATTTCGGGCCTGGACCGCGCTGCTGGGCGGGCCGCGGCCCGGCTGGCGCTCGGGCTGGACCCGGACAAACCGACGCTGATCGTCACGGGCGGCTCCTCGGGCGCCCAGAGCATCAACCGGTCCCTCGCCGCGGCGGTCGGGGCCCTCGCCGTGGCCGGCGTGCAGACCCTGCACATCACCGGCCGCGGCAAGTCCGTGCACGACGCCGACGGCAAACCGCTCGAGGCTGCCGGCTACCGGCAGGTCGAATACGTGGACKGCATGGAAACCGTGTACGCCGCGGCGKACCTGCTGCTGGCCCGGGCCGGCGCCGCCACGGTATGCGAGGTCGCCGCCGTGGGAGTCCCCGCCGTCTTCGTCCCCCTGCCCATCGGCAACGGCGAGCAGGCACTGAACGCCGAGGGCCTCGTCGCCGCCGGTGGCGCCTTGATCGTGGACGACAAAGCATTCTCCGCCGACTGGATCCGCGACAACATCATCCCCCTGCTGCTGGACAAGGACAGGCTGGCCCGGATGGCCGCCAGMTCCGAAAGCCTCGGCATCCGGGACGCGGACCGGCGCATGGCCGATCTCGTCCTCGAGGTCGCGACGTTGAATCAGCACAGCAGGAACCAGCACGGCATGAACCAGCACAGCAGGAAGCGGTAAAGCTATGACCCAGCCCCAACACKGCACGCCTTCCCTGGCATCGCTCGGCCGCGTGCACTTCATCGGCATCGGCGGCGTCGGCATKTCCGCCGTCGCCCGCATCATGGTGGCCCGCCGCATCCCGGTGAGMGGCTCCRACGCAAAGGCGCTCCCGGTCATGACCGACCTCGCAGCCGTCGGTGCCCGGATCGCCGTCGGCTACGCGCCCGGCAACCTTGGCGACGCCCAGACAGTGGTCGCCGGCTCCGCGATCCGGCCCGACAACCCCGAACTCGTCGCCGCCCGAGCCGCCGGGATCCCCGTGCTGCACCGCTCCGAGGCCCTGGCCGCCACCATGKCGGACGACACCGTGGTGGCGGTCGCCGKAACCCACGGAAAGTCCACCACGACGTCCATGATCACCGTGCTGCTGCAGGGTGCAGGACTGGACCCGTCCTTCGCCATTGGCGCGAACGTTCMGGCCCTGGGCGTCAACGCCGCACACGGCACCTCCGGGATTTTCGTGGCCGAGGCGGACGAGTCCGACGGCTCCTTCCTGAACTACCGCCCGGCGATCGCCGTGGTGACCAACGTCGAGCCGGACCACCTGGACTTCTACGGCACCGCGGACGCCGTCTATGCCTCGTTCGACAGCTTCACGGCGCTGCTCCCCGCTGACGGCGTGCTGGTGGCCTGCGCGGACGACCCCGGCGCCAGGGCCCTCGCCGAACGCACCCTGGCCCGCGGCAACACCCGTGTGGTCCTGTACGGGACGGCGGCGGACGCCRCTGTCCGGCTGCACGACGCCGGACCGGGCCGGATCGGAATTACGACGGCGGCGGGCACCTTCGACGTCGAACTCCAGGTTCCGGGCCGGCACAACGCGCTCAACGCCGCCGCAGCATTCGCGGTCGCGATCGAACTCGGCGTCGCGCCGGAAACCGCTGCCGGGGCACTCGCGCACTTTTCCGGCGCCTCGCGCCGCTTCGAGTTCAAAGGGGAGGGACGCGGCATCCGCGTCTACGACGACTACGCCCATCACCCGACGGAAGTCCGCGCCGCCTTGTCCGCCGCACGGTCCGTGGCCGGGCAGCACAAAGTCCACGTGCTCTTCCAGCCCCACCTGTTCTCCCGGACCCGCGAATTCGCCCGCGATTTCGCCGAGGCGCTCAACACGGCGGACACGGCCCTGGTCCTGGACATCTACCCGGCCCGGGAAGATCCCATTCCCGGCGTCACCAGCGGGCTGATCGCCGAACACCTGGGC
>NZ_JBFTHK010000171.1:0-8904 GCF_056394205.1 Arthrobacter sp. 10T413_2
ATTGCCGCCCGCGCCCTCCAAGAGTCCGGGTCCKACCTCGCCTTGCTGGTGGCGCCCGCGGCGGACTCGCAGAGCTACGTGGTGATCGGTGTCGCCGGTGAACGCGGACGGTCCTTTTCGGGCCGGTCGCTCCACCTTGCTTCCGAACGTCTGGAAGGAGTTCTCGACGGCGGCGAGCCCGTACTCTTCGACGACGCGTCCGACGTCGTGKGAGAGGTCGACGGCTCCGTCACGGGGCCGCTGCTGGCCGTGGCACTCAGCACCCAGGGCGCCCACCACGGGCTTCTCCTGCTGGCAAAGAACARGGATTCGGTCCGCTACGCCAGGACGGACATTGAAATGGGGGCCGTCTTCGGCTCCCACGTTGCCCTGGCCCTGGAACTGGCCAGGGTGCACCGGCTGCGCGAAGAACTCCTGGTCTTCACCGACCGTGACAGGATCGCCAGGGACCTCCATGACCTCGTCATCCAGCGGCTGTTCGCTGCCGGGCTGAGCGTACAGAGCCTCACCCGCTTCACCAAGGAAGAATTGGCTCTGGAGCGGATCCGCAACATCACAGGCGAACTCGACGAGGCCATCCGGAGCCTCCGCGACACCATCTACTCCCTCAAGAGCAGCGTCGGCGAAATCGAACTGCTGAGCGGGCGGATCCGCCGGGTCACGAAGAGTTCGGCGAAGTCCATGACTTTTTCCCCGCGCCTGACCATCACCGGACCGGTGGACGCCGTGACTGCGGACAAGGCCGACAACGTGGTGGCTGTGGTCTCCGAGGGCCTCAGCAACGCGATCCGGCACTCCGGCGCGGACACGATTTCCGTCTCTGTCGCCGTCATCAAGGGCCGGGTGACGGTGGTGATCAACGACAACGGCACCGGATTCGCCGATCCGGAAAAACGCGGGGGCCTGACGAACCTCGAGGACCGGGCGCGGATGCTCGACGGCGAGTGCACCGTCACCAGCACGCCCGACGCCGGTACGAGCCTCGAGTGGTCGGTGCCCCTTTAGCGCCCCTATATACAGGCGGTACGCCCGGATTGCAGGTGCTACCGGACGCTGTGCGGCCGGTTCGCGTCACTGGCGTTCCCGGCGGAGGCCACCGGGACCGCCGKACTGGCGATAAAGACGGCTGCCTGGGTGCGGCGTTCGAATCCGAGTTTGGCCAGCAGCGAGGAAACGTAGTTCTTGACGGTCTTTTCCGCCAGGAACATTTCCGCCGCTATCTGCCGGTTGGTCAGTCCGCCGCCCACAAGTTCCAGTACCCGGCGTTCMTGGGGCGTGAGGGACGCGGTACGGGGGTCGACTTCCTCGGTGTCCACCAKGCTGTCCACGACGCCGGCGGCGACGCCTTCCTCAAAKAGCGATTCCCCGGTKGCTGCCCGCCGCAGGGCACCGATCAGGTCGGTGCCGCCGATCTCTTTGAGCACGTAGCCCCGCGCGCCTGCCAACACGGCGCCGCGCAATGCCTGTTCGTCGTCAAAGCTTGTGAGGATGATGCAGTTCAGGGACGGGTCAACAGAGCGCACATCGCGGCAGACCTCAATACCGGTCCCGTCAGGCAGCCGGGCGTCCAGCACACAAACGTCCGGATGCAGGGCCGGAATCYGGCGGGTTGCTTCCACCGCGGATCCKGAACTGCCCACCACGACGAATCCTTCGCCTTCGAGGAGTTCCTGCAGCMCGCGCCGGACCAGCTCGTGATCGTCAAKGATGAAGACGYGTAATACCGCCGGCACGCCGTCGGGTGCAGTGAGACCTGCATCTGACCAGGCAATCATGGTTCTCCTGTCCGGCCGCCTACTGCTGCACCGTTTGATTCTGTAGTTCGTTGACTTMCCCAAGCCTTAGCCATTCTTGTGCACACCGTGGCCCGGGACAAGGGTCCTAATGCCCACCCGCCGGCGCCGCTGCATGACTTTTGGCCCTAGGCGCCTACAGGGCCCGGCGGCATCATGGGAGCGGCGCCATCCGTGCCCGGCCGATACGACGACGAGGGATCACCAATGAACGAAGCCAGCGACACCCGGACCATCGTTGTGGGCGTTGACGGTTCGGAAGCTTCTGTGGAGGCTCTCCGGCAGGCGCAGCGCCTTGCCGTGCCGCTGTCCGCCACAGTGGTCGCCCTGGCCTGCTGGGATTACCCGCCGGTCTACGACGGCTACGTCGCYGTCGGCATCGATGACTTTGATGTCCGGGCGGGGGAGATCCTCGCCGAAGCAGTCGCCAAGGCGTTCGGCCCGGACGCTCCCACCAACGTCGAAACCCGGCTTGTMCAGGGCCAACCGCGCCACATGCTMATCGAGGAAAGCAAAACCGCGGACATGCTGGTTTTGGGCCGCCGCGGCCACGGCGGCTTCGGCGGCCTGCTTCTGGGATCCGTCAGCTCCGCCTGCGTGGCGCATGCACATTGCCCGGTGCTGATCGTGCACTCGCCCGAGAAGGAGTCCTGACGCCGGAGYTACTCGAAGGTGGAACGGCGCGGGTCCGAAAGGCGCGTGGTCCAGAGATCGGGCCGGTTGACCTTGAAGCGTCGTCCGGTCAGCGCCTTGGGAGCGACCCGCACGTAATAGGCCTTCTCGCCGGGTTGCCAGGGCTCCAGGAGCAACGCATCCACGGCATCCTTCTCCTCCTGGCTCTCGATGAGCTCGGCCTCGCCGCGGGCCATGACGCTCCAGGCCGCCTCGTCGTGGGCGTCGTATCCGTCGATTTCGAATGCGACCGGCTTGGAGGTGATGGCGCCCCACAGTTTCGTGCCGCCGGAGGTGCGGAAGACAATCGCACGCCGTTCCAGCACGAAATTCACCGGAAAGATCTCCGGATGACTGTCCACGATCAGCGCGACGCGCCCCACGGTTTCGGTGTCGAGGAGGACCCAGCACTGGTCCATGGTGAGCGAGTAATCGGGCGAGGGCGCGGTTGAGTCCATGGTCAGACACCTTACAGGCAGGCCCGGACTCCCATCAGGGCCATAAGGCCCGGCGGCCACACCTGTCCCGCGACGCGCTCCCCGTGCCGCCAAGGCGGATCCGGGGAGCTCCGAACGTCACCAGGGGCTGGGCTTGTAGTCCTTGAGGAAGACGCCGTACTGGTCTTCGCCGGCCTCGCCCATGACGATCGGGTCATAGACGCGGGCCGCGCCGTCAACCAGGTCCAGGGGCGCGTGGAAGCCCTCCTCCATGAGACGGACCTTGGTGTAGTGCGGGCGCTCGTCCGTGATCCAKCCGGTATCCACCGCGGTCATCAGGATGCCGTCGGCGTCGAGCATTTCCTGGGCACTGGTGCGCGTCATCATGTTCAGCGCCGCCTTGGCCATGTTCGTGTGCGGGTGCCCGGGGCCCTTGTAGGCGCGGGAGAACTGGCCTTCCATGGCGCTGACATTGACGATGTACTTCCGCCGCGCGGTGGAGCGCTTCATGGCACCGCGGAGCCGGCTCACCAGCAAGAACGGGGCCGTGACATTGCACAGCTGCACTTCGAGCATCTCCAGCGGGTCCACCTCGTCCACCACCTGGGTCCAGCTGTTGATCGTGGCGAGATCCGGCACCAGCCCGCCGGCGTCGATCGCGGTGCCCGAGGCAATGCGCTCCAGCGAGGCCGAACCCGTGGACAAGGCCAGGGAGGTGATGGCGTCCCCGGCCAGCACGGGGTGTTCAAGCACCGTKCTGGCCAGTGCGAGCGGGTGCTTGTCGTGCGCGTGGCCGAACGTGACAAGCTCGGGGCCCCCGTTGCCGGCCTGAAGGGCCGCGGGCAGCGGCTCGTCCTCGGCGTCGACCAGGGGCTTATAGGCGTTTCCGGAGCGCCGCACCGTCTGGGCCGCGTTGTTGATGATGATGTCCAGCGGTCCTGCGGCGTCCAGGGAGTCCGTCAGGGCCATCACCTGGGACGGGTCGCGGAGGTCGATGCCCACGATCCGGAGCCGGTGCAGCCAGTCAGCACTGTCCTCCATGGCGGCAAAGCGGCGCGCAGCGTCCTTCGGGAAGCGTGTGGTGATGGTGGTGTGGGCGCCGTCCCGGARGAGCCGGAGCGCGATGTACATGCCGATCTTCGCCCGGCCGCCCGTCAACAGGGCATTTCGGCCGGCCAGGTCGGTGCGCGCGTCGCGCTTGCTGTGGCTGAACAGCGCACACTCGGGGCACAGCTGGTGATAAAAGGCGTCCACCTGGGTGTAGTGCTGCTTGCAGATGTAGCACGGGCGAGACCTGATAAGGTGGCCGGCGATCTCGCCGGTCGCGGACGGGGCAAGCTTGTTGCCGCGCGTCTCGTCGTCGATCCTGTCCGGGGCCGCCGTCGCCGTCTGGGCGATCACGGCGCGGTCCGCCTCCGCGATCTCGTCCCGCTTGGCCACCCGGCGGTGGCGCTTGACCGCCTTGAACATCTTTCCGGTGGCACGGCGGACGGACACGTAGTCCGGGTGTTCCTCGTCGTACGCATGGATGGTGTTCAGGACCTTCAGGCAAGCCTGAATCTCCTCCGGGGTCAGCCCGGCAGCGGCCGGCTCGGCGGCGGTCAACGCAGCAACGGAAAGATCGGAGGACAGATCGGGGGAGCTCATTGCCCCAATTTTACAGGCAACTGGTGCCCTGCCGGACCTCCGGCAGGGCACCGGTCCTAGTAGGCCTTGGTCGAGCGTTTGCCTTGGGAGTCCACGCCGACGGCGGCGGCCTGCGCCTCAGCGACCCTGTCCACCGAGTCCCGCAGTTCCGGCCAGTTTTCGGTGGCGGCGCGGACGGCATCCGGCACAAGGCGCAGGTTGGCGGCCGAGAGCGCCCGTTCTGCATCGCCGGGCTCCGGGACGAGCTGCCCCTTGGACAGGACCGTGATGCCGGACTCCGTGACCTTGAAGCCGCGGGCGCGGTYGAGTTCAGCATCGAGGCCGATCGCGGCCCCGGCCGGAACCTTGACGTTCTTGTCGAGGATGGCGCGCCTGATCACAGCACCCTCGCCGACATTGACCTTGTCCATGAGCACCGAATCCAGKACCCGGCTGGACGTGCCGACGTACACATCGTTGGAGAGCACTGAACCCTCCACGATSCCGCCCKAGACGACGACACCGTTGGCCACGATGGAATCGAGGGCGCTGCCCACGGTGTTGGATTTGCCGCGGACAAACTTGGCCGGCGGCGAGACGCTCTGGCGGGTGTAGATCGGCCACTCGGAGTTGTAGAGGTTGAACACCGGCACGGGGGAGATGAGGTCCATGTGGGCGTCGTAGAACGAGTMAATGGTGCCGACGTCGCGCCAGTAGGTGCGGTCCCGTTCGGTGGACCCGGGAATGTCGTTGAGCGTGAAGTCGTAGACGCCGGCCTCACCCTGGGAGACGAAGTAGGGAATGATGTCCCCGCCCATGTCGTGCTTGGTGTCGAGGCGCTCGGCGTCAACGTGCAGCGCCTCGACGAGGGCATCGGCGTTGAACACGTAGTTGCCCATGGAAGCCAGGAACTGGCTCGGGTCGGCCGCGAGGCCGGGCGTCGACGACGGCTTCTCKACGAAGGCGGCAATCTTGTMCGGGTTCTCGGGGTCGGTTTCGATCACGCCGAACTGATCCRCCATGTGCAACGGCTGKCGGACGGCGGCTACCGTCGCCTTGGCCCCGCTGGCTACGTGCTGCGCCACCATCTGGGAGAAGTCCATGCGGTAGACGTGGTCTGCGCCGACCACGACGACGATGTCGGGGTTGGCGTCATGGATCAGGTTCAGGGACTGATAKATGGCGTTGGCACTCCCCAGGAACCAGCTCTTGCCKACCCGCTGCTGGGCCGGAACGGAGGCGACGTAGTTCCCTAATTGGGTGGACAAGCGCCACGTCTCAGAAATGTGCCGGTCCAGGCTGTGCGACTTGTATTGCGTCAGCACCACAATTTGCAAATAGCGCGAATTCACAAGATTTGAAAGGGCAAAGTCAATGAGCCGGTAGCTTCCGGCAAAGGGCACGCCCGGCTTGGCCCGGTCCGCCGTCAATGGCATGAGCCGGTTTCCCTCGCCACCTGCGAGGACAATTGCCAAGACTTTCTTTTGATGCGGCATGGTTATCKCTCCTGAACGCCTTCGTTACTCCCCAAAACAGTCCGGCATGCCCGAACGTCTTCACACTAGATCAGTTCCACAGTAACGACTACCTTGGTGCATGTGCGAATAGACATTGTGACCAAAGAATTCCCGCCGGAAATCTACGGCGGCGCCGGAGTCCATGTGGCCGAGCTCAGCAGAGTCCTGGCCCAACGTGTGGACCTACAGGTGCGTGCCTTCGGCGCGCCCCGMGAGCCCGGGTACMACGGAGCGACGGTCACGTCCTACTCCGTGCCCGAAGACCTGGGCTCCGCCAACGCCGCCATCCAGACCCTCGGGGTGGATCTGAGGATCGTTCCGGACATTGCCGGCGCGGACCTGGTGCACTCCCACACCTGGTACGCCAACATGGCAGGACACATCGCGTCCCTGCTCCACGGCATTCCCCATGTGCTCAGCGCCCACAGCCTGGAACCGCTGCGCCCGTGGAAGGCCGAACAGCTCGGTGGCGGCTACGCGGTCTCCTCCTGGGTGGAAAAGACCGCCTATGAKGCCGCCGCCGCCATCATCGCCGTTTCGGAAGGCATGCGGCAGGACATCCTGCGCAGCTATCCGGAGGTGGACCCGGCCAAGGTCAAGGTGGTCCACAACGGCATTKACGTCAGCCTGTGGAACCGGGACKAGGGCGAGGACGTCGTCCGGGCGCTCGGGATCGACCCCTCGCTGCCGAGCGTCGTGTTTGTCGGACGCAACACCCGGCAAAAGGGCGTTCCCTACCTGCTCCGTGCCGCCGCCAAACTGCCGGCGGATGTCCAGCTGGTGCTGTGCMTCGGCGCAGCCGATACTCCCGAGCTGGCGGCCGAGACCGCGCGCCTCATCGAGGAGCTGCAGAGCAAGCGCACGGGCGTGATCGTGGTGGAACGGATGCTGCCCCGCAACGAGCTCATCCAGGTCCTCAGCCACGCCACGGCGTTCGCCTGCCCGTCCATCTACGAGCCGCTGGGCATCGTGAACCTTGAAGCGATGGCCTGCGGTGCCGCCGTGGTGGCCAGCGCCACCGGTGGTATCCCGGAGGTTGTTGATCACGGCGTGACCGGGCTGCTCGTGGAGCTCGAACAGGTCACCGACGGCACGGGCACCCCGCTCGACCCGGAGAAGTTTGTCACCGAGTTCGCCGCMGCCCTGACCGAGGTGGTGTCCGATCCCGCCCGGGCCCGGGCCATGGGGGAAGCGGGCCGGCGCCGGGCGGAGGAGCACTTCTCCTGGGAGTCCATCACGGAGACCACGCTGGAGGTCTACCGGTCGGTCCTGCCCGGCCCGGCCTCCTGACCAGCAGACCTCCAGACTGACATACGGACTCAGGCAAGGACTGCTGAACGCGCGACGGCGCCGCTCCCCTCATCGGGGAGCGGCGCCGTCTTGCGTTAATGGCTTCGCCGGATGATGGTGCCGCCGGAACCTCAGGCGCGCGCGGGCTTGGACTGCAGCGTGCTGMGCGCGAGCAGGATCTTTTCATCCACGGGCGCCTGGCCGCTGGCCCGCTGCTTCCGGAAGTAGTCCCGGGCCTCGTCCTGACGGGTCTTTTCCGCTCCGGTCGAGATCTCCGCGCGGAGATGCTCCGGTCCGTAGCCGAACGCGTCCACAAGATCGACGGCGTGCGGCCGGATCTTCACGAGGAGCCGATTGATGTACTCGCCCACGGTGCGTCCGCGCTGCATCGACAACCGGCCGTTCATCAGGTACCAGGACAGGTTCTTCTCGATGAGTGAGAGRCCGAAGAGATCACGCAGCCAAGTCAGGACCCTGTGCGTACCGGGGTCGGTGACGTTGCCGAGGGCTTCGGTAAAGGCCTCCCACTGCAGCAGTTCGGCGTGCGCCTGGGCGGCTTCGATGAGCTCATGCTGGTGTGCGTTGAACATGGCGGCGCCCTGCCGCTGCGGGAGCCTGTTGGCGCCCTTGAGCGCCGCGCCGACCTGCGCGACCATGGTCTGGACCCGGTCGGTCAGGAGGGCGCGCTGGCTTGACTCGTCGCGGATGGCGATCGCGGCCTTCTGCACGGAGCCGGAATCGGCCATGAACTGTGCCACCTGGCGCAGGCCGCTCCGGTGKAGCGCAGTGCCCGTCGCCTGGGACACGACGTAGCGGGCCAGGACACCGACGTTGGCGTTGCGGAACTCCTTGGCGTAGTCGGCGAGCAGGCGCTTGGCCACGAGCTGCAGCAGGACCGTGTTGTCGCCTTCGAAGGTCACATAGACATCGAGGTCGGCGCGGAGCGACGCAAAGCGGTTCTCGATCAGGAAGCCGGCACCGCCGCAGGCCTCGCGGCATTCCTGCAGCGTGTCCAGGGCGTGCCAGGTGCTGAGCGGCTTGAGCGCCGCGGCCAGGGTCTCGAGGTCCTGCCGGTCCTCGTCGGTGTCGTGCCGGCCGGAGAAGACGTCGTCGAACTTCTCGAGCAGCTGCTCGTGCGCGAAGCTGGCCGCGTAGGTGCTGGCGAGCCGGGTGAAGAGCCGGCGCTGGTGCCGCTGGTAGTCCAGCAGGACCTCCTCGTCGGTCTGGGAGGAGGCGTTGAACTGCCGGCGCTCGGTGGCGTACTGGATGGCGGTCTTCAGCGCGAGCTTGGAGGCGGCCACGGCGGCGCCGTCCAGCGAGACCCTGCCCTGGACGAGGGTGCCGAGCATGGTGAAGAAGCGGCGGCCCGGGCTGGCGATGGGGGAGGTGTAGTTACCCTCGGCGTCGACRTCGCCGTAGCGGTTGAGCAGGTTGGTGCGCGGGATGCGGACGTTCGCGAAGTGGAGCCGGCCGTTGTCGATGCCGTTCAGGCCGCCCTTGACGCCGTCGTCCTCGCCGCCGATCCCGGGCAGGAATTCCTTGGTGTCGGGGTCGCGCAGATCCACGTAG
>NZ_JBFTHK010000172.1:0-8837 GCF_056394205.1 Arthrobacter sp. 10T413_2
CTGGTGGGCATCCTGCTGGCGGCAGTCGCAGTCGTGCTCATCGACCGCAACCGGCGCTTCCTCGTGGGCCAGGCAGTGACCAGCKATATTGAGGACAGCATGGCCCGGCGGCTCCTCGAACACCCGGAGATCGAGCGCATCACCTACCTGCACCTCGAGTTCGTTGGCCCGCGCAAGCTCTACGTTGTGGCGGCAGTGGACATGCAGGGGGACCAGCGGGAACACGATGTCGCCGTGGCACTGCGCCGGGTTGAACGCGAACTCGAGGACCACGAAACAGTCGAGGAAGCGGTCCTGACACTCGCTACCGCGGACGAACCGTCGCTGGTCTTTCCCGCCGGCTAAGACCGGTAAAGGACGGGGCTGCGCTAGGAATCTGCCGCCGACGCTGCCGCGCCGGCCGGTGGTTGCAGACGCGGCCCCGAGGTCAGCAGTGCCTCAAGCACAGGGGACGGGCTGGGACTGGCCAGGAGGAAGCCTTGTCCCATGTCGCAGCCGAGCGAGCGCAGGAGACCGAGCTGTCCGGTGTCTTCGATGCCTTCGGCGATGACGGCCAGGTTCAGCTTCCGGGCCACTTCCAGGATGCCCTCAARCATCGCCGCCGCCGGAGCGTCCCCGGGCAGCCCGGAGAGGAATGAACGGTCGATCTTGAGGATGTCCGCCGGCAGCACCGCCAGAGTGCTCAGCGACGAGAACCCGGTTCCGAAGTCGTCGATGGCGATGCGCACGCCGAAGCTCTTGAGCCGGTTGAGTGCGCCCACCCCGCCATCGGCGCTCGTGGCCAGKGCGGATTCGGTGACCTCAAGGATGACCTTGTCGGCCTGGGCCGCGGGCTGGGACAGGATCCGCTCGAGGGCCGCKAGGTTCCTGTCGCTGGACAACTGCAGCGTGGAGAGGTTCACCGAAACCCAGATGTCTGCGGGGGTGCCCGGGGAGCGGCGCCAGCCGGCGACATGCCGGGTGGCTGTGTCGAGGACCCAGCAGCCGATGGGGCCGATTTCGCCGGTTTCCTCCGCCAGGGGGATAAAGTCCGCAGGGGACAAGCGGCCGAGGGTCGGGTGCTCCCAGCGGACCAGGGCCTCCACGCCGACAATCCCGCCGGTCCGGAGGTCAACCACCGGCTGGTAGTCGAGGCGCAACTGCCCGGCCTGAACGGCAGTGGCGAGATCGGCCCGGAGGGCGGCGCGGTACGTCATTTCGTCGTAGCCCCGGGCATCGAAGAGCTGGTAGCGGCCCTTGCCGCCATGCTTGGCCATGTACATGGCGAAGTCTGCCTGCCGCATCAGCTCGGCCGGATCTGCCGTTGCGGCGGTACGCTGCGCGGCTCCCATGCTGACCGTTACCTTGAGCCTGACCTCGTCGATCGAGAACGGCTCCCGCAGCGCATCCTGGATCCGTCCGGCGACGTCGTCCGTAGCCGTGCCGGCGTCGTCCAGGACGACGATCGCGAATTCATCGCCGCCCAGCCGGGCGACGAGGTCATGACCGCGGACGCAGCCCCGCAGCCGTTGCGCCAGCTGAATGAGCAGCGCGTCGCCGCCTTCATGGCCGAGCGAGTCGTTGACATCCTTGAAGTCGTCGACGTCGATGATCAACAGGCCCTCGTGCCGGCCCCCACGCCCGGTGCGTGCATTGTCGGTGTGAGCGTTCCGGGCGTCCGCATCCTTGATGTCCGGGCCAAACGCGGAAGCGAGGCGTTCGGTGACCACCGCCCGGTTGGCCAGCCCCGTGAGGGGATCATGCGTGGCCCGGAAAGTCAGTTCCAGGTGGCTGTCGTGCACCGTGGCGGCCATGGAATTGAAGGCCTCGGCCAACTGGCCCAGCTCGTCATTGCGGACAACGGAGATCCTGTGGCTGTAGTCGCCGGCCTGCAGCTTCAGGACCCCCTGGTACAGCCCCTCGATGGGGCGCATCAGGTATTTGGTCATCCGGCGGSGGAAGTAGAACACGCCGACGGCGGCAAGCGCGAAGAGAGCCGTCCGGCCGGCCACCACCATCTGCTGGAGCTGGGCGCCGTAGGCGACGCCGTCGTCGAGCGCGTCCAGGGAGGCGCGACGGACGTCGGCCAGCAGCGCGCGCGCCGTGGCCCCGGAGGCGGCGAATGCCGGGACCTCAGCCACGTGGTTGCCGTGCAGGACGGCCACCTGGCTGCCCCAGAGACCGTGCGCCGACAGTCCCTCCTGCCACGAAACGCGGGCCTCGCGGACTGTGGACCGCATGCCGTGTTCGTCCGGCAGCATCACCGCGGCCGCATCGAACCGGGCGGAGATGTCCTCTTGCTGCTCCAGGAAGGCCGAGGTTTCTACGGGCGCCGAGGACAAGAGTTGCAGGCCGGCTTGTTCGTGGGCGTCAAGATCGGCCCGCAACTCGGCGATCGCTTCGGACTCGACGCGGTGCTGGGCGGCGGCCCGCTGGATCTGATCCGTGACAACACGCACGCCCACCACGGTTGCCGCGGCCCCGGCCAGCAGGGCCAGCAGCATCAGCATGAACGCCCGGGACCACTCGCGCTTCAGGCTCCCGCTGCGGGCAKGCCTACGGCGGCGCGTCGGACGGCCKGTGCGTCCCGTGGCGGGCACGGCAGCGCCGCCGGAAGGCCCCGGCGTCGTGGCGGCGGCGTTCGACGGCGACGCAACAGCTGGGTCCGCCAACTTGCTGTTGGAGTCACTCATGGGGTCAGCCTCCGGCCACGTGCCGGCACTCGCCGCATCGTCAATCAGGAGCGTAGCCGAACGCGCCCCGACGGGTCATGTCTGGCGGCTTCCTGACACTATTGTGAAGCGTGTGACAGAAGTGCAGTCGGAGGACGACCGCCACGGTCACGCTGAACCCCGTCGGGGCTTAGCTGAGGCAGTCCGCGCAGTACGCGTGCCCGTCCTTCTCCTTGGCGAGCTGGGACCGGTGCCGGACGAGGAAACAGGAATAGCAGGTGAACTCATCCTCTTTCTGCGGGATGACCGTGACGGTCAGCTCCTCGCCGGACAAATCCGCACCCGGGAGCTCTACGCCCTCGGAGGTATCGGCCTCGTCGAGCTCGCGGACGACGCTCCGCGCATCGGGCGCGTTCGCCGAACGGAGAGCCTCGAGGGAAGCGTTACGAGATTCCGCAACGTCGGAGCGTACTTCGTCATAATCGGTTGCCACCTGGTGGTACTCATTTCCGTTGCTGGGTGTTGGATCGGGAGCCTCTGACGGATCTCCGGGATTGAACGGTACAGCATTACACCGGGTGAATGCTGGGGACAGGGGGAGTCGCGGCAGTGACGCTCGTGACACCCGGCGGAAGCAGCCTGCCCCGCCCCCCTTTGACTTCGTTCGCTACTGGTCACACTGGCGTCATGTGCCGTTCATTTGCGTGCCCTAGCCTGAATCCTTAGGGACCATCCAGCACGGGCACCATCCGCATCATCCGCCGGGAGGGATTCACCATGGCCGACATCGCTGCAGTGCTGGGACGGCTCACACCGGACGAACTCGACGAATTGCGGTCCCTCGGTCCCAACGGGCACCTGACCCGACGCCTTACCGATGCCCTCGATCGCGCGGCAGGCGGTCCCGGGGCCGGGCGCGGCTACTACGTCCCCAACGGGAGCGTCAGTTCCACCGGAGGCCCGCACATGATTCTGCGCAGCGACGTGTCAGGCTGGCTGTTCGGACCGGCCCGGCCGGCTTAGCGGGCGGCGGCTCGTATCGAGCGCGTGCCCAGGCCGTGCGCCGGGACACGCAGGATTCTCCACCCGGACCGGCCCGCGAAGGTCCATACTTCTCTCAAAGAGAGGGGTCCTGGATTGCGGATTCTGATGGTTGAGGATGAGCGCGCACTTGCGGAAACGGTCCGCCGCGGGCTGAAGAACGAAGGGTTCGTCGTCGACGTCGCCCATGACGGCGTCTCCGGKCTCCTGGCAGCGCTCGAGAATCCCTACGATGCGATCCTCCTGGACCTCATGTTGCCGCGAATGAACGGCTATGACGTCCTCAAAGAACTGCGGCAGCGCAAAGTCTGGACTCCMGTCCTGATGCTCACGGCCAAGGACGGCGAATACGACGAAACCGACGCCTTTGACCTGGGAGCGGACGACTATCTCACGAAGCCATTCAGCTTCCTGGTGCTGGTGGCCCGGATCAGGGCGCTGATCCGGCGCGGAGCACCCGCCCGGCCCGTCGTCATGACAGTGGGCACGCTGACGCTGGATCCCGTCAACCGCAGCGTCCGCCGAGGGGAAACCGTCATCAGCCTCACGGCCAGGGAGTACGGGCTCCTCCAGTACCTGATGCGCCGGCACGGCCAGATCGTCTCCAAGGTGGAGATCCTGCAAAACGTCTGGGACCCGGCGTTCGAGGGCGCGGACAACGTTGTGGAGGTCTACGTCAGCTACCTCCGGCGCAAGATCGATGCCCCCTTCGGTCTCCACACGTTGGCCACCGTGCGCGGCATGGGCTATSTGCTCAAAGCCGACCCGATCCCYGAGTMGTCTCCTGCCGTCCGGAGTCGAGGAGACTGAGGGCTGCCTCCCCGGCAGGGTCCGGGCTGGGAAGGGTAATCTCAAAACGGCAGAGCCCCGGCGGTGCGTCGGCGGGACGGATGGTCCCGTGATGGGCGGCGACAATTTCCGCGGCGATGGCCAATCCCAGTCCGCTGCCGCCGCCGTCCCGGGAGCGGCTGCCGTCGAGCCGGACAAAGCGTTCGAAGATCCGGTCCCGGTCAGCCTCGGGAATGGGGTCGCCGTCGTTCTCTACCGTGATGACGGCCCGGCCTCCGGTGGTGTGCAGGTCCACGACGATCCGGGACAGGGCATGGCGATCGGCGTTGTCCAGGACGTTCCGCAGCACCTGGGCCAGCCGGCGGCCGTCGCCGCGGATCCGGGCCGGGACGAGGTCTGCTGAAACCTGGTGGCGGCTGGTCGATCGAAGCCGGCGGATCTCCTGGTCCACGACGTCGTCAAGGTCCACGTCCTTTTGTTCCACTTTCAGGCCGCCGTCATTTGCCTTGGCCAGCGTCAGCAGGTCCTCCACGAGGAAGCTCATGCGGTTCGTCTCCTCAGCGAGGACATCTTTCATGTGCAGCCACATCGCCCCGGTGGGGTCCGCCGCCGCGATCTCGATTCCCGCTTTGAGCGTTGCCAACGGGCTGCGCAGTTCGTGGCTGGCGTCCGAGACAAACCGGMGCTGTTCAGTGTCCGAAGCTTCCAGCCGGTCCAGCATCGTGTTCATGGTCAAGGCCAGGGCCCGGACTTCATCGTTGGTCGGCGGCACATCGACGCGCCCGTCCAGCCGCCCTGCATTGATGCGCGCCACCTGGCCCCGGATCCGTTCCACCTGGCGAAGGGAGCGCCCCACCAGCAGCCACACGGACGCTGCCACGGTGAGCAGCAGCACCGGCGTGGCTCCCAGCATGAACCACGCCACCGTCGAGATCGTGTCCGCCTGAATCTGCGACGCCTGGGCCACGACCACCGCGTACTTCTCGGAACCGGAACCCGCACCGACGGTGACGATATGGTAGTTGTCGTTGTCGTCAATGCGGGGCAGGCCCGAGACGTCCTGGATCATGATCTTGCCCGGGCCGGGCCGCTGGGCAGACAGCGGGATGCTGGCGACCACGGGATCCGAGGCGGCCACGACGATCCCGGAAGCGTCAAGCAACTGGACGAACTGGCCCGCATGCGAGGTACCCACGATGTAGGTCCTGGCGTCCTCGATGTCTTGATCCGCCATTTCGGCGATCACGTCCAGCGCCTTCTGCTGTGCTGTGGCTTCGGTGGCCCTGCTCAGGGATGTGTGTAGCAACACCAGCAGGACCAGGCCGCCGAGCAAAAGTGCCAAGGCCACAACGCCGACGGCCGCCGCCGTCGATCGCTTCCGCACGCCCCAACGGCTCGCGCCCGGTCCGGGGGTGCCGCGCGCGGCCTGCTTGCTTGGTGCCATGGTCCAAGGATGCGGCACCGTGCGGCTCCGGACAACCAGGGGACAAGCAATCCGGCCACATTGCCGCGCAGGGCGCCGCTCTCAGTCTCTTCTMAGCGTGATGGGGGACAGTGAGAACAGGACCCGGGACGCCAGCCCCCGCCACAGATTGACGCGGGCCGCCAGCCACGTCCATAGATTCCGGCCGCATGCTCTCCTCAACCAGCGTGCGGCCGGCCAGGCTCCTTTTTACAAGCGCCGCCACCGGCGGTCGGCCGGAGCGGTCGCACCCGCGAAGCGATGTGTGGCGGGCGAGGTCCTTACGGCCTGGGAGTCACGCGGAGCCAGACGAATTGCCGCGGGTCCAGGACAATTCCGGTGTCGAGGCTGACCTTGGCGCCGGTCAGGACGTCGAGGGCGTCCCCCGTGAAGCCGGATAGCGTCACCGCTGACACCTCCTGCGGCCTGTCGCTGAAGTTGGCCAGCACCAGAATCAGTGTGCCGGCTCCGGGGCGCTGGTACCCCAGGACGCCCGGATTGTTCGTGGCAAACCCGATCAGCCGGGTGCCGGCGAGTTCCGGCGTCGTGGACCGAACGGAGACCATCCGGCGCAGCCCGGTGTAGACCGCCCCCGGGGGAGTTTCCGGATCCGTGCGCAACGCGTAGTCCGCAGCCGGGTAGTGCGGCCGGTGCACCCACCGGCTGTCCGCTCCATGTCCTGCCTCGAGGTCATACTGGTAGTCATTGAGCTGGCCGACCTCGTCGCCGAGATAGAGCAGCGGGATACCGCCGGTGCTGAAGGCCACCGAATGGGCCAGCAGGATCCGGTCTACCGCAGCTACTGTTCCGTCCTCCAGCCCGCACAGGGACGCCGTCGTGCCGGAAATCCGGCAGTCGCCGGTGCGGGGGTTGTCCTGGAACGGCACGCCGCGGGCGAAGCTTCCGGGAAAGCGGTTGACGTAGAAGGCATTGAGGAAGCGCCGGTGGTCGAAGCCGTTGATGCCGAGTTCGGCTGCGTCTTCATCCGCGAACGTCCAGCCGATGTCGTCGTGGCTGCGGACATAGTTCACCCAGGACGTGCCGGCCGGGAGGTTGTGCCGCCGGTCCAGGGCCTGCGAAAGCAGCGACACGTCGCGGGTGGCCAAGGACTCCCAGATCAGCGCCATCTGGAGGGGATTGTAGGAGAGTTGGCACTCGGCGGGGTCGATGTACCGTGCCACCTCATCGGGGTGGACGATCGCCTCGGATTTGAACAGCAACGACGGTGCGGCCAGCCGGCACACAGCGTTGAACGCCTGAAGCAKCGTGTGGGCCTCCGGCAGGTTCTCGCAGGGCGTGCCGAGCTGCTTCCAAATGAAGGCGACGGCGTCCATCCGGAGAATGTCCACGCCCTGGTTGGCCAGGAAGAGCATCTCGCCGGCCATGGCCCGGAAGACAGCCGGGTTGGCGTAGTTCAGATMCCATTGGAACGTGTGGAAAGTGGCCCAGACCCAGCGCCCGTCCGGCATTTCAATGAAGGATCCGGGGTGATCGTCCGGGAAGATTTCGCGCACGTTCTGCTCAAACGCGTCCGGCATTGTCCGGTCCGGGTAGATCCAGTAGTAATCGCTGAACCCCGCCTCACCCTCGGCCGCTTTCCGGGCCCATTCGTGTTCGTCGGAGGTGTGGTTGAAGATGAAATCGACCACCAGGCTGATGCCGTTGGCCCGCAGCTCGGCGGCGAGGTCGCGTAGCTGCTGCATGGTGCCCAGCTTCGGGTTGACCTCCCGGTAACTGGAGACGGCGTAGCCGCCGTCGGAATGCGGTTCGGGGGCCAGAAACAGCGGCATGAGGTGCAGATAGGTAAGGCCGAGTTCCTTGAAGTAGGGGATCCGGGCGCGGACGCCCTCCAGGTTCTCTGCGTACCGGTCGACATAGCAGACGCCGCCAAGCATGGTGTTGGCCTGGAACCAGCCGCTGTTGTGCTCTCTTTCAGCGTCGAGGGCCTTGAGATCGGCCGACCTGCCGGCCCACGACMGGGCGGTCTGCAGCACGAGCTCCGTGAGCTGGTCCAGCCAATCGGGCCGTGCGCCGTAGAGATCGTGGAAGAGCCGGAGCAGTACCGGGAAATGGCGGTCGAAGCGTTCTTCGAAGACGGCCCGGTCCGGGTCCTCCCAAGCGACTCCAGGGCCCGAGGCCAGGACGCTGAGCACATGCTGGCGCACCTCGTGATCCAAAACGGCCGGCTCAACCATGGAGGGTCTCCTTCGACGAACTGCGGCCCTCGGCGGCGCCACGACATGTCACATCCTTGCAGACGGACGGAGCGGTACCCAAGCACAAGGGCCGTGTTTCGGCACGCTCGTGCGAGCCCTCCGGAGGTGGCCCCCACGGGATGGGTCTATAGGCTGGCCAGATGACCGAGCCCGCCGCCCTCCTGCCGACGTTGTTGTGCGTCGGACTCCTGATGGTGGTCGCTGTCGGGCTGCTGGCGGCTGCCCGGATCCCGCACAGCGCCGCGCCCGCGCTGGCCATCCTCCGTGGAGCCGCGCAGTTGGCCGTCATCAGCCTGATACTGGGTGGAATCATCACCAGTCCCGCGTGGGTCGGCGCTGCGCTTCTCGTGATGTTCACGGTGGCAGCGGTGACCGCCGCACGGCGCCTGGGCTGGTCCTGGAACCGGCTCGGGGTGGTCGGCGGGGCGATGGCCGCGGGCATCCTGGTGACCCTGGCAATCGATTTCGGCACGGGCGCGATCGCCTTCACGCCCCGGTATGCCCTGGCCATCGGCGGGATCGTGATCGGCAACGCGATGACGATTGCCACACTGGCGGGCCGGCATTTCGCCGAGGCGGTGAACGAGCACTGGGATGAAGTCGAAGCCTGGCTGGCGTTGGGCGCGACGCGGCGCCAATCGACGCTGGAACTGGCCCGGCGTGCGGTCTATTCGGCAC
>NZ_JBFTHK010000173.1:0-8794 GCF_056394205.1 Arthrobacter sp. 10T413_2
GTCCATGTTCGACGAGGTCAACGCCCTCGAGGCCGATGACATGGCCTCACTGTCGGTAGCATTGAKGCTCTTGAGGTCAATCGTCCGACGCTAKGGGCTGCTGTCCCCGGCGTCGCAAATGGAGGTGCTGTGGCAATCTTTACGGACCCTATCAGGGAGCATGCTGATTTTGGCCCGGGGGATGCCGAGTGGCTGCACCTCCTGGTCGGCGACTGGCAGATGGTCGCCGACCTCGCGTTCGCCGACCTCGCCCTGTGGTTCCCGCATCCTGAGCTCGGCTACGTGGCGCTTGCCCACGTCCGCCCCTCCACCACGCACACGGTGTTCCACGCCGACTTCGTGGGGGAGGGGATCAGGTCGGACCTGCAGCCGCTGGTCGACAAGGCGTGGGAGAGTCGCGTGATCGAACGCTCCAACGAGACCAACTGGAGCAGCGACATGGCGCTCCGGGTCGAGGCGGTCCCGATGGTCCGCAACGGCCGCACCCTGGCGATCGTCACGTCCCATATGGATCTGTCCAGTTCACGGATGCCCTCCCGGCTCGAGCTCACGTACCGGCAGTGCGCCTACGATCTGCTGCGCATGGGCACCCTGGGCCTGTGGCCGGACTTCGCCTCGCCCACGGGTTCGCGCCGCGGTGCCCCGCGTGTGGGCGACGGCCTGATCAGGCTCGACGCCGAGGGGATCGTGCAGTACGCCAGTCCCAACGGGGTTTCCGCATTCCGCCGGCTCGGCGACGGCGAGTCCCTCGAGGGCCGGTCCCTCGCCGAGGTGACCGCCGGGCTCCTGAAGGACCGGCGCATGGTCGATGAAACACTGCCGCTCGTGGTCACGGGMCGCATGCCGTGGCGCAGTGAAATCGAGTCACGCGGCGTGAGCCTTTCGCTGCGGGCCATCCCGCTGCGCGACGAGCATCAGCKGTTCGGCGCCCTGGTCCTCTGCCGCGACGTCTCGGAGCTGCGCCGCCGGGAGATGGAACTGGTGACCAAGGACGCCACCATCCGCGAGATCCATCACCGGGTGAAGAACAACCTGCAAACCGTTGCGGMCCTTTTGCGGATGCAGTCGCGGCGCATGGTCAGCGACGAGGCCAAACAGGGGCTCGAGCAGGCCATGCGGCGGGTGGCGACCATTGCCCTGGTGCACGAGACGCTGTCCCAAGGCTTGACCCAGAGCGTCGATTTTGATGAGCTGATCGGCCGCCAGTTCCGCCTCTCGGCAGAGGTCGCTTCACCCTCGCAACAGGTCAAGACGCAGCGCTCCGGGCTCTTCGGCGATTTGCCKAGCGACTTCGCCACACCGTTGGCCCTCGTCATCAATGAACTCGTCACGAACGCCGTTGAGCACGGGCTGGAGGGACGGACCGGCACGGTCTGGCTGGTCGCCGACCGCTCGGAAACCGAAGAAGGGGACGAGCTTCTCACCGTACGGGTGGAGGACGACGGGGTCGGGCTGCCGGACACGCCGTATGTCGAGGGCCTGGGCCTGCAGATCGTCCGCACGCTCGTCACGAGCGAACTGGGCGGCACCATCCACTGGCAGGCCAGGGATGGCGGCGGAACCGCAGTACAGATCGTCCTGAGCCTTACGACGCATTGAGCCGGCCAAAGGGGCGGTGATTTTCGTGGACGCCGCTGCCCGGCGGCGCCGGCCACGTTGACCGGAGGCCCGTCACGGGCGCACGCCCCGGCCGGGTCCGCGGGACAGCGGAGAGCGGCTTAAACGGACAGTGGCCGCGGACCTGTCGGTCCGCGGCCATTGTTGCAGGGGTCTTGCGGTAGCTGCCGGCGCTCCGGCAGCTGGATCAGGAAGCGCGCCGGGCGCGTGCGGCGCGGCGCTTCAGGGCACGGCGCTCGTCCTCGCTCATGMCGCCCCAGACGCCGGCGTCCTGGCCGGACTCCAACGCCCATTGCAGGCAGGTGTCCACAACGGGGCAGCGCCGGCAAACGCTCTTCGCTTCCTCGATCTGCAGGAGGGCAGGGCCGGTGTTTCCAACGGGGAAKAACAGCTCCGGGTCCTTGTCAAGGCAGGCTGCGCGGTTACGCCAATCCATGCTGATCAGTCACTCCATTCCTGGGAACTCGTTAAATGCCTTTGTGAAATTATTCACTAGAGGCTTCATAAGAAAAGGGCCCATTGGGGCCCCCTCGGTCATCTGGATTAAGCGTGTCATGTTAACGCTGTGTAAACAAGGGGTAATAGAGGTCAAAATGCCTCGGGACCGTGAGCGATGCATCACATTGAGTAGCGGCGTCCTCACATCTAGACGACTATGTCCGGTAGTGTGCCAGTGTGTCAAGGCCCCCCGTGAACMCCGAAGATCCCCGCGAAAATGCCGCTGAAAATGCGGGCGACAGTCCAAGCAACCATGCCGGGGGGCATCCCGGCGAAAAACCCCTGCGGCGCGAGGCCGGCGACCCCGCCGCAGCAGTCGTGCGGCCCCGCGCCGTCGTCGTCGTTGCCGTCGTGGTAGCGCTTGAAGCCGCGGCCCTGCTCCTGGCGGGCGTCTGGTACGGGACCCAGCTCGTGACCGGGGCGCCGGTGCTGTCCTTCTGGGGCGCCGTCTTCACGCTGTGCCTCCTTCTGGCGGCTTCCATCTGGCTTTTCGCCGTCGCACGCTTCCTCCTGCGGGGGTTCCGCTGGCCGCGGGCAGGTGCCCTGATAGCCCAGCTCATCGYCCTGACCATCGGCTTCCCGACCCTGACCGGCGGCTATCCGCTGGCCGGACTGGCCATGGTGATTCCCGCAGTCACCGCCATTGTGCTCCTGTTCGACAAGCGGGTCATCGCCTTCGGCTCACGGGCAGCCGGAGCCCCGCCGGCCCTGTAGCGGCCCGCAGCCTTACCTCCCGCCCGCTCACGTCGAGTCCTGTAGCGGCCCGTCACGTGCGCCACCCTGTCCGGGGGATATGCCGACCGGCCCGCCGGCAGGTCGGTCCGCAGCCAGTTGGACGGGCGTCGCCCGGCCGTCGGATATGACGACGGCGCGTCCCGGCGGAGGATTCTGTTCCGGTTCGAACCGGACGCCGAACATGTCGCCGTCGATRAGCCCCCGCGGACGAATCAGGACCGMCCGTCCCTGGCTGCGCGCGATGCCGGCGAGGGTTACGCGTTGCCCGAAGCCGGGGCCGAAACCCGCGGCCAGGACCACACGCCAGCCCAGGCTGTTTAGGGCCGCCAGGTAGCTGTTGGCCTCGGGCAGGAGCAGATCAGCGTCATCTGCCAGCGCTATCGCAGTCCGGTCGAGGGTGCCCGCGAGCGCGGAGGCATGGACTGCGGACCAGTATTGGCCGGGCTCGGTCCCAGGCGGCGGTGAGAGCCAGGCTCCTGCACGGTTCATGGCCGGGAGCGCAGCCAGAAACGTGCTCTTCCCGGAAGCCGGGCCGCCAAGGACCGCGAGGACACCGCCGGCCGGCAGCCGGACTCCACACGGCCGGAGCTCGTCTCCGGCCACCCCGATGAGCAATTCGGTGGCCGGKACCTTGACCAGTGCGGTACCGGGCACTGCACCATCCACTCCATGCTTCACTGCGGTAGACGCGGCAGCGATCGTGGACGCGGGTCGCACGGACGGCGCAGGCGACGCAGTCCGATGGCCGCCCCCGGGAGCGCCGCGGCCGGCCAGAACCTCGCCCACCGTCACCAGTGTTGGCAGGGCGTCGACCCGAAACGGCTTCGTCGTGACGGCTCCGAAAACCCGGCTCCGCCCGTCCGCTGCCTTCGGCTCGAATATCTGGGCCGGGTGCCCGGTTGCCCCGGGAGCCGGGACGAAGGCACCGAATACGGCGACGCGCCCGGGGAGCGGCTCCAACGCCGGAAGCCGCGGCCAGGCAAGACGGYCCTCGTCGGTGGACCCCGCGGGGAAGAAGATCCGGTTTGGCAATGCGGCGAAAAACCGGGACGTCACGAGCTCGCGCTCGCCGGAGGCCACAACAGTGATCCCGGCCCGGGGTCCATCGCGCACGATGTCATGGACCAGGTCTTCGGCCCATGCCAACGGCCCGGAACGGAAGGCCGACAYCCAGGCACCCCAGGCGTTGAGCACCAGGACCAGCAGGGGCCGGGGCGAGGCCGACGGCACACTGAGCCGGATGGTGACTTCGTCCGCGACGCGCTGCAGCACCCTGGCGGCCCGGCGGAGTTCGTGCAGGCCTGCCACCGCGCCGGACCGKGGTGCCGCCGCGACGCAGCCGAAGGCACCGGTGGCGTCGAGGAAGTAGAGGTGCGACTCCAGATTGCCGGCCAGGAGCTGATCGACTGCGAGGGCCAGAGTGGCGTCGCTGGTGCCGGCCCCGTCGCTGGTTCCGACCCCGGCGCCGACGAGGCCCAGATGCMCGTGCCTGGCAGGGCTCCAGCTCAGTTCCCTGACGCATTGGAGTTCCGGCAGGTCCACCMGGCCCAACCGGATCAGGTCCCGTTCGGCATGCCCGGGACCCGGGTACGGCAATCGTTCCGGCAGGGGGTCCGCTACCGGCCGGCGCGKCAGCGGGCCGCCGCGTTCCTGCCACAGGCCCGCAACGCCGTCGATGAGCGGCGCGGCCACCTGTGCCGGCGTCCGGGCCGCGGCGCCGGAGTCTTCCTGCCGGCCGGGGAAGCCGTCGGCCGCGAGGCCGACTGTCTGCGGCCGGGTCAAAGTCTCCGTGACTGTGCGCACAATGACTGTACCGTCTGTCGGCGCGTCCGTCCCGGACGTCATCGTGGCCGTCTGGAACTCCTCCGGGGCTTGTGTGCCGCGGATCAAGAACGCCCGCCCGGGCCGTGCGATGGGGATGGCGGCCGCGAGGCCGGAGCCCATGACGTCGAGCGATTCGAGGCCGGACTGGACCCGGAGGGCGATGCAGGTGGTGACATTGGCCCTGATGTCGGCGTTCAGGGCTCCCTGCGGGCGCTGGGTGGCCATGATGAGATGGATCCCCAGCGACCGGCCGACGGCAGCAATCCGCATGAGTTCGGACAGGGCGCCGGGGGCTTCGTCCACCAGGATCCTGAACTCGTCAACGACGATGACCAGATAGGGCACGGCCGGGCCGTCCCCTGGTGATGACTCATACGTCGCAAGATCCGGCGCATTCACCCGAGCCAGCAGCTCTTCCCTGCGCCGAACCTCGGCCCGCAATGAGACGAGCGTGCGCTCCACATCGGGAGCGCTGAGATCCGTCAGCAGGCCGACGCAGTGCGGGAGCCCGGTCAGCGGGCCCAGGCCCGAACCGCCCTTGAAATCTATAAAGAGCAGGTTGACCCGGTCCGGGGGATGACTGGCTGCGAGCCCGGCGGCGAACGTCCGCAAGAACTCCGATTTCCCGGAACCCGTAGTCCCTGCGACCAGGAAGTGCGGACCGTCCGCCTTCACATCGATCCGAATGGCCCCCGCGCTCCCCGCACMGACAACAACCCCCAGTCCAGCGGCGGGGCCGGTCCGGGCCCAGCGCCGGGAGATATCCGCAGCCGCGAGGGGAAGAACGTCCGCCAGTCCACAGCGGTGCGGGACGGCTGGCGGGAGAGCCGCCGGGGTGCGCCCGGTCGCGTTGAATTTGCGGCAGAAGCGGTCAAAGACACCCGGCGGGACAAGATCAGGGATGAACTCCAGAGGTGGGGCGTCCGCCGTGATGAGGGCGCAGGGCCGGCCGAGGACTATGCCGGGGTGCTGATCGGGGCCTTGTTCCGGTAGATACTCAATCACTCTCCAGCCGTGTGCCGTGGCCAAGTGCCGCAACGTGGGCCGCGTGCCGGCAGCGCCCCGACCGGCAGCGCCCCGACCGGCAGCGCCCTCGTCGGCAACGTCCGGACCGGCCGAGGCACTGAACTGCCTGGCCTGCCAGGGAGCGTCCCAGAGGATGAGGACTCCGTGGGCATATCCCTCCCCGGGGCCKCCAGCCAAGCGGGCTGCGGTGACAGCGTGAGTCGCGGACAACGTGACGCCGGGCAGGAAGCGCGCCGCCAACGGCAGCGTGTCCGCCGCGCCGTGCAGGAGCACACACGTGCTGCCGGCCTGGGGGTAGGCGGCCAGTTGCAGGATGAAGGAGCGCAGCAGCCCGGCGGCGGCGGACCCGGGCCCGTGGATAGTCACCACCGCAGACGCCGGGTCCAAGGTCAGGGGCGCCGGACCTAGGGGCGGGGGCCGGAAGCCGGATTCCGGCGGTTCCAGCCGGATATTCGCCCGCTGATCCGCAAGGCCGAGTCGTAGCCAGATGCCCGGAGGCTCCCCGCGGGATGCGCCGCGTGGTGCGTAGGCCTCGGCCGCAGAAGTAAGAACAAGGTCCGMCGCGGAGGGGGCGGCCTGCCGGCGTCGGTCCCGGTCSTGCAACACCGCCGCCGCAATGGCAGCGGCGAGCTCGCGGCGCTGGCGCCGACCCGACAGAACCGGGACGAGGAYGGATACGGCAGATACCGCGGTAAAGGCCAGGAACATCCACATGCCGGTGAGCAGCGCCAGGCCGATGCCGGTCAGGAGCGGCAGCACCGCGGCCAGGACTACGGCGGCCCGGTGGCTTGGGGCAGCGGTGCCGCGGACAACAAGTGGCTCGGCCACGCTGCCGCCTGCATACGCCGTCAGGGAGGCCGCCGCAGCGTCCGGCTCGGTCGGCGGCCCTAGCCGGAGCGACATGGTGGAGTCGCCGCAGCGGATCGAGGACGCCGTGGTTACCGGCGCCGACCGCACTTTGCGGCCGTCGATGCTGGTTCCGTTCGCGCTCCCGAGGTCGACGATCGTGACGGCMGAGTCCGAGACGTCCAGGCGTGCGTGCTCCCGGGAGAGTGCGGCGTCAGGGATCCGGATCTCTGTCCCGCTGCGTCCGATCCGGAACTGGCCCCGCTGCAGCGCGACGACGGTGCCTGTGCCGGGACCGCTGTTGACGGCGAGCAACAACATGCCAGGTTTCGGGTGCCCGGGCCGGGGCCGGGATCGCGCGGCGGAACCATCAGGAGACGCGGTGCCGGCAAACCTACCGCCTGCAAGCCCGGAGCCGCTAGTGGACAGAGCACCRTCAATCAGCACGGCGCCCGGGACCAGGGGAGCGACGCCCACCGTCATGGCGGCGACCGGGGCTCCCCGAACAAATAGTTCACCTGTCCCGTAGCGCCGGGCGATGGCAGCTTCCAGATCTGCGCCGGTGCAAGGGGCTGGMACATCGACGGCGAGTTCGATGAGCTGCCCGTCCGGCGTCGATCCAGACCCGTGCGTGCCCTGCATGAGAGTGCCGTGGAGGGCAGTGCCCGGCACGAGCGTGCAGTGGAAGATCATCAGGGGCGTCCTTTCCCGCGTGGCGGCCCGCTTTCCACGTTAGGGACGCGTCGGCCCGGTTGCGGCCGCGAAATTGGGCTATGTGGACAACCCGGGAGCACGCAGCTCATGCGGTTCACCMGTGCCGCACGMGCTCTGCAGCCGAGCCACACCCGCGCMGCATACGGGCTGCAAGCGCGCCGCATACGGGCCGCGCGACGCGGGCCGGGCGCCGACTGCAATGGCGCCTCGGGTAGGCTAGAGCAGCAGACAATGCGCAACATTGGGCTGCCCGCATTCGAATCAGGAGAGTTTGTGACCGCTGACCTCGTCATCGTAGGGTCGGGCTTCTTTGGCCTGACAATCGCAGAACAGGCCGCCACAGAGCTGGGCTTGAAGGTAGTCGTCATCGACCGCCGCCACCACATCGGCGGCAATGCCTACAGCGAAAAGGAAGAACAGACCGGCATCGAGGTGCACCGCTACGGTGCCCACCTCTTCCACACATCCAACKACCGTGTGTGGGAGTACGTGAACCGCTTCACCACCTTCACGAACTACGTCMACAAGGTCTATGGCGTGCACAAAGGCGAGGTCTACTCCCTGCCCATCAACCTGGCCACGATCAACCAGTTCTTCCGGGCCAACCTCACCCCCGGCCAGGCGCGGGAACTGATCACCGAACAGGCCGGCGAACTGGCGGGCACCGATCCGCAKAACCTGAACGACAAGGGCATCCAGCTCATCGGCCGCCCTCTCTACGAGGCGTTCATCAAGCACTACACCGGCAAGCAGTGGCAGACGGATCCCAAGGACCTGCCCGCGGGCATCATTTCCCGCCTCCCMGTCCGGTACAACTACGACAACCGCTACTTCAACGACAAGTACGAGGGCCTGCCGACCAACGGCTACACGGCCTGGATCGAGAAGATGGCCGAGCACCCGAACATTGAGGTCCGGCTCAACACGGACTTCTTCGACGAGTCGCACGATTACAGCAAGGACAAAGTGGTCGGCACCATCCCGGTTGTTTATACCGGTCCCGTCGACCGCTACTTCGACTACGCCGAAGGCGACCTCTYCTGGCGCACGATCGACTTCGAGGAAGAAGTCCTCGACGTCGGCGATTTCCAGGGAACTTCCGTGGTCAACTACAACGACGACGACGTGCCGTTTACGCGCATCATCGAACCGCGCCACTTCCACCCGGAACGCGACTACCAGACGGAGAAGACCGTCATCATGCGCGAATTCTCCCGCGCGGCGGAAAAGGGCGACGAGCCCTATTACCCGATCAACACTGCCGCCGACCGGGAGCGCCTGCTCAAGTACCGCGACCTCGCGGCAGCCGAGAAGGACGTCCTCTTCGGCGGACGCCTCGGCACCTACAAATACCTGGACATGCACATGGCCATCGGCTCTGCCCTGACCATGTTTGAGAACAAGATCCGGCCGCATTTCGAGGCCGGCGCCACGATTGAAAGCGGAGGAGTGGACGCATGAGCGCCGCTGAAACGACACCCGACTGGAACCCGATTCAGCGGGTCATCCTGCCATCGACGGACCAGACCGACAC
>NZ_JBFTHK010000174.1:0-8777 GCF_056394205.1 Arthrobacter sp. 10T413_2
GCCGAAGAGGTCCGTCCGGACCCGCCGCAAGGCACCCGTCGCGAAGGTTGACGCCGCGGCGGCCGCCGAAGCTGTGGCCGAAGCCGCGGCCCTGGCCGCAGCAACCGCCTCGGATGAGCCGCTCGCCGCCGCCGAACGGGCCGCAGCCCCCGAACCCAAGGCAAAAGCACCCGCACGGCGCACCCGTGCCCGGAAGCCGGTTGCCGTGCCGGAGCCCCTGCCGGCCTTCGCCGACGAACCTGAAGCCAACGCCGCCGCGGCAGAAGTTCCCGCCGAAGCAGCACAATCACCAGAGTCCGCCGCTGCGGAAAAGCCGGTCCGGCGCCGCGCCAGCCGCGCCAAGGCCGCTCCGAAGGTCGACGAGGTCCCCGCAGTAGCTGCGGCGGAAGGAGCAACCGAAGAAGCGGCCGCCGCACCCGCCGAAACACAGGCACAGGCTGCACAGCCCGTCACGGCAGATGAGCAGCCGGCGGAGAGCCCTGCCGCATCACTCTTCCTGGAACCGGGTGCCCTCACGTCGGTGATCTTCCAGGCCCCGGACCTCAGCACCGTGGTGCGTCCGGCCCCGGCGGCCGCAGCAGCGGAGGCCGAGGAGGAGGAAGGCGACGAGGACGAGGACGCGGGAAGCCGCCGTCGCCGCCGCAGCCGTGGCCGCCGCGGACGCACCCGCACCTCCGCCGAGTCCGACACCGACGTTGAAGGCACCGAGGAAGAGGGCGAGGAAGGCCAGGACGGGACGCTCGAGGACGGCGTGACCTCGCGCCGCCGGCGGCGCCGCCGCCGCGGTGACCAGGACCTGGAACTGACCGGCGGGGGAGACGACGATCCGCCCAACACCGTGACCCGCGTGCGCGCGCCGCGGGCCATCAGCGAGGCCCCGGTCAATAACCGCGTCACCTCGGTCAAGGGTTCCACCCGCCTCGAGGCCAAGAAGCAGCGCCGCCGCGAATCCCGCGACACCGGCCGCCGCCGCACCGTGATCACCGAAGCCGAGTTCCTGGCCCGCCGTGAATCCGTGGACCGGCAGATGATCGTCCGCCAGCGCGACGACAGAATCCAGATCGCCGTCCTCGAAGACGGTGTCCTGGCCGAGCACTTTGTCTCCAAGACCCAGCAGGACTCCCTGATCGGCAACGTCTACCTGGGCAAGGTCCAGAACGTGCTGCCCTCCATGGAAGCTGCCTTCGTGGACATCGGACGCGGCCGCAACGCCGTCCTGTACGCCGGCGAAGTGAACTGGGACGCCGTCAACCTCGAAGGCAAGCAGCGCCGGATCGAAAACGCGCTCAAGTCCGGCGACTCCGTCCTGGTCCAGGTCACCAAGGACCCGGTCGGCCACAAGGGCGCCCGGCTCACCAGCCAGATCTCGCTGCCCGGACGCTACCTGGTGTACGTGCCCGGCGGCTCCATGACCGGCATCTCCCGCAAGCTGCCCGACGTCGAACGCAACCGCCTCAAGCGGATCCTCAAGGACCGCCTGCCCGAGGACGCGGGCGTGATTGTCCGCACCGCGGCCGAAGGGGCATCCGAGGAAGAGCTGACGCACGACATCAACCGGCTCCGCGCGCAGTGGGAGGGCATCGAGAGCCAGTCGACCTCCACGAAGATCCTTGCTCCCGAGCTGCTCTACGGCGAACCCGACCTCACCATCAAGGTGGTCCGCGATGTCTTCAACGAGGACTTCTCCAAGCTGATCGTCTCCGGCGAGGAAGCCTGGGACACCATCGAGGCCTACGTGACCTACGTGGCGCCGGACCTCGTGGGCCGGCTCGAGAAGTGGACCAAGGACACGGACATCTTCGCTGCCTGGCGCATCGACGAGCAGATCCACAAGGCCCTGGACCGGAAGGTCTTCCTGCCCTCCGGCGGGTCCCTCGTGATCGACCGCACCGAGGCCATGACCGTGGTGGACGTCAACACCGGGAAGTTCACCGGCTCCGGCGGCAACCTCGAAGAAACCGTCACCAAGAACAACCTGGAAGCGGCCGAGGAAGTCGTCCGGCAGTTGCGGCTGCGCGATATCGGCGGCATCATCGTGATCGACTTCATTGACATGGTGCTCGAATCCAACCGCGACCTCGTGCTCCGCCGCATGGTGGAGTGCCTGGGCCGGGACCGTACCAAGCACCAGGTGGCGGAGGTGACCTCGCTGGGCCTCGTGCAGATGACCCGCAAGCGGATGGGCACCGGGCTGCTGGAAGTATTTGGCGAGCAGTGTGAAGCCTGCGCGGGCCGCGGCATCGTCACCCACGACGAACCTGTCGAGCACCGCCGGGCCAACACGGTCGCTGCCGAGCACTACGTCCCGCGCGCCGAGGCCCAGCCTGCCGCCCGCACCGAACGCAAGAGCCGTCGCCGCGGCCGGGGTCAGGGCCCGGAGTCCGCTCCGTCCGCACCGGCCGCCGTCCACGCCGAGCCCACCGAGGCCGAAAGCCATGCCAAGGCTGAAGCCACCCGTGCCGCGCTGGCAAAGGTCGCCGCCGCGGCCCACGCCGCGCACCTGCATGACGGGGAAGCTGCCGCCGCCAGCGACGCCGGGGCCCGCCAGGCCGCCGTCGACGCCGTCACGAAGCTTGCCGCCACGGAAGAGGCAGCAGGCCGTCCCGCGGCTGTGCTGACGTTCGGCGGTGAGCAGGTGGCCCTGCCGTTCGTCGAGCACGCCGAGGGCACGCCGGAGCCGTCCCTGACCCTCGACCTGCTGACCGAGGCCTTCGCCAACCTGGGCGAGGCTGAGGCTCAGGCCAACAGGCAGGCGGCCGCCCAGGCCCGGCACGAGACTCAAGCCACGGCACCCGAGCCTGCGCGCGTCGAGGCACCGGCTGCACGGACAGCGGAGACCACGACGACGCGTGGCCGCCGCGGGCGCCGCAACCGGAGCGCCAGCCGCGCCCAGGGTGCAGCCAACGAGACCTCCGTGGAGCACCGCGAGGCAACACGGCCGGCCGCGGCCGGCTCGGTTCACGAGGCCAAGGCACCCGCCGCGGCAAGGCCGGCCATCCCGGCCGGCAACGAGCCGATCATCCTCGGAGTCGGCGTGCCGGCATCGGAGCTGTAGTCCTCCACGGCTGATCCCTTCCGCCACTGATCCGGCTGAAGTGTAAATTGCGGGTTCGGGCCGGAGCGGGCGTAACAATACGTCCGCTCCGGCCCGGGTCCGCTTCGCCGTTAACCGGGCAGCGCCGGGACAGCGGCTAGGCTTGACCACTGACACGGGGTGCCGCGCATCGGGCCGGCTGAGATCCAGACCCGTTGAACCTGTCCGGTTAGCACCGGCGAAGGGATGTCTGACTTGTCCGCAACAGTGAATCCGTCTGAATTTCTGACCGACGCTTTTCTACCTCCCAATTTTCTGCCCTCCGCGCCGTCTGCGCCGCTGCGCATTCCCCGGGTGCTGGCCATCGCCGGCTCGGACCCATCCGGCGGCGCAGGAATCCAGGCGGACTTGAAGAGCATCGCTGCGAACGGCGGCTACGGCATGGCCGCCATCACGGCCCTGACGGCGCAAAACACCCGGGGCGTGCGCGCCGTCCACGTTCCTCCGGCAGAGTTCCTCACGGCGCAGCTGGACGCCATCAGCGACGACATCGGCATCGACGCTGTGAAAATCGGCATGCTCGGGGACGCCGCGGTGATCGACGCCGTCCGCAGCTGGCTGGAAAAGGTGCGCCCCGCCGTCGTGGTCCTGGACCCGGTGATGGTGGCCACCAGCGGCGACCGGCTCCTGCAGGAATCCGCCGAGGCCGCACTGCAGGCCCTCCTGCCGCTGGCGGACCTCATCACGCCGAATCTTGCCGAGCTCGCCATCCTGCTCAAGGAACCCGTCGCGGCAGACTGGGCGGAAGCCCTGGCGCAGGGCAAGCGCCTGGCCGCCCTGACCGGCACCACCGTCCTGGTCAAGGGCGGACACCTCGCCGGCGGGGATAGCGGCGGGGACACTGCCGGGGACGGCTGCCCGGATGCGCTGGTCAACACTGTAGGGCTGCTGGGGCAGGAGACCGTGGTGGTGCCGGGGGAGCGGATCGCCACCCGCAACAGCCACGGCACCGGCTGCTCCCTGTCCTCGGCCATGGCCACGGTGCAGGCACGGGTGGGGGACTGGGAGGCCGCACTGCGGGAGGTCAAGCCGTGGCTGCTGGGCGCGCTCCGCGAAGCCTCGGCCCTGGACGTCGGCACCGGCAACGGCCCGGTCCATCACTTCCACCACGTGCAGGACCGCACGGGCGGCGGGAGTGGGCAGCGTGGCCAGGGGCCGGCGGAGAGCCCCGCGGAGGGCGAGTTCGCCGCGGCCCTGCGCGACGGCGCCGCGGCGGATCTCGACGCCATCTATGCCCTGGACTTCATCCGCGGACTCGCCGACGGCACCCTGCCCGAGGACGAATTCGCCTATTATCTGGGCCAGGACGCCATTTACCTCAACGGGTACTCCCGGGTTCTGGCCCGGGCCGCCGCCATCGCCCCAACGGAGGCCGAACAGCTGTTCTGGGCCCGCACGGCGCAGACCTGCCTTGAGGTCGAATCCGAGCTCCACCGCTCCTGGCTCAGCACCCGGCCCACGGCGGCCGGCCCGGGCCCGGTCACGAAGTCCTACGTGGACCACCTGCAGGCCGCTTCCGTCTCCGGCAGCTACGGCGTGCTCGTGGCGGCAGCCCTGCCGTGCTTCTGGCTCTACGCCGAAGTCGGGGCCACCCTGCACCGGGAGTTCCTGGCCGGCGGCGCCCCCGCGGCGCACCCTTACGCCGACTGGCTGCGGACGTACGCCGATGAGGACTTTGCCGCCGCGACCCGGCAAGCGATTGCATACACCGATGCGGCGGCCCGGCAGGCCTCCGCCGGCGAGCGGGAGGCCATGGCCCTGGCGTTCCGGCAGTCCTCACGCTACGAAGTGCACTTCTTCGACGCGCCGAGGCTGCACGCCTGACCCAACCCGCCCCGCACACCCGCTAGGATGGTGGGGCACGGTTCCGGAAGTCGTTGCGGCAACACTGCGTAAAAACGCAGTGGCGCCTATCACGGACTACCCGCCGGAACCAGCCTCATTTGCGGCCGAAGGCAAAATTAGCGTATTCTAGATCTTCGGTGCTTACGCCAACACTTGGGTTATGACCCTGAGAACTGTCCACTTGGAATTCCTCGTGGATTTGTTCCGGGGGTAGCTCATGGGTTCCCCCGGGGAATCCACCGGCGTTGAGGCACAGCGTGAGCCGGTCCAAACAATTTGGCCCCAGGTTCCGCACGCAAATCTAGTAATAAACGTCGAGAGAAGTGAGTTCCCCAGTGGTGTACGCGATTGTCCGCGCAGGCGGCCGCCAAGAGAAGGTTTCCGTTGGAGACTTCGTTACCCTGAACCGCGTCCCCGGTGGAGCCGGCAGCACCTTTGAGTTGCCCGCACTGCTCCTGGTGGACGGTGACAAGGTCACGTCTGCTGCTGCGGACCTGGCCAAGGTAACGGTTACGGCTGAGATCCTCGAAGACCTTCGTGGTCCGAAGATCGTCATCCAGAAGTTCAAGAACAAGACCGGTTACAAGAAGCGCCAGGGCCACCGTCAGGAATTGACCAAGGTCAAGATCACCGGTATCAAGTAACTCTTCGTTACTGTTCAGGTTCCAGCAGATTCCCCAGAATTTTTGAAGGCAGGCATTTCAAATGGCACATAAAAAAGGCGCGAGTTCCACTCGCAACGGTCGTGACTCCAACGCCCAGTACCTCGGCGTGAAGCGCTTCGGTGGCCAGGTAGTTTCCGCAGGCGAAATCATCGTCCGCCAGCGCGGCACCCACTTCCACCCGGGCGCCGGCGTTGGCCGCGGCGGGGACGACACCCTGTTCGCCCTGACCCCCGGTGCTGTCGAGTTCGGCACCCGCCGTGGTCGTCGCGTTGTGAACATCGTGGCTGCTGCAGCTGCAGAGTAACAACAAGTTCTAAATCGGTGGGGCGGGCCATTAGGTCCGCTCCACCGGTGTTTTAACCGCATTACAATCAACTTGGGCTTTTTGGGGTCCGGGGAACAGCACTGAGGAGATCCACGTGGCTAGCTTTGTAGACCGGGTAGTACTGCACGTATCCGGCGGTACCGGCGGCCACGGCTGTGTCTCCGTTCACCGCGAGAAGTTCAAGCCCCTCGGCGGTCCCGACGGCGGCAACGGCGGCAATGGCGGCGACGTCATCCTGCGCGTCGACCCGCAGACCACCACGCTCCTGGACTACCACCACGCCCCCCACCGGCACGCCACCAACGGCGGTCCCGGCATGGGTGACTGGCGCGGCGGCAAGAACGGCGAGACCCTCATTCTTCCGGTTCCCGAGGGAACCGTCGTTAAGTCCAAAACCGGCGAAGTCCTCGCCGACCTCGTAGGCGAAGGCGCCGAGTACATCGCGGCGGCCGGCGGCATCGGAGGACTCGGCAACGCCGCGCTGTCCTCGCAGAAGCGCCGCGCCCCGGGCTTCGCGCTGCTCGGCATCGAAGGCGAATCCAGCGACATCGTCCTGGAACTGAAGTCCATCGCCGACATCGCCCTGGTCGGCTTCCCGTCCGCCGGTAAGTCCAGCCTCATCGCCGCGATGTCCGCAGCTCGGCCCAAGATCGCCGACTACCCCTTCACCACCCTCATCCCCAACCTGGGCGTCGTCCAGGCCGGCGAGGTGCGCTTCACGATCGCCGACGTCCCCGGCCTGATCGAGGGCGCCAGCGAAGGCAAGGGCCTGGGCCACAACTTCCTGCGCCACGTGGAGCGCTGCGCCGCCCTGGTGCACGTGCTCGACTGCGGAACCCTGGAAGCCGACCGCGACCCGCTCTCCGACCTCGCTATCATCGAGGCCGAGCTCGAGAAGTACGCCGTGGACATGAGCTACGCCGGCACCGACGGCGAAGTGGTCCCGCTGAACCACCGCCCCCGCCTGGTGGCGCTGAACAAGGTCGACCTGCCTGACGGCAAGGACATGGCCGAGTTCGTCCGCCCGGAACTGGAATCCCGCGGGTACAAGGTCTTCGAGATCTCCGCAACAAGCCACGAGGGCCTCCGTCAGCTGGGCTTTGCCATGGCCGAAATCGTCAAGGCCGCCCGCGACGCCGTCGCCGCGACGCCGCCGAAGGTGCCGGCTCCCGTGCTGCGCCCCCGCGCCGTCAACGAATCCGGCTTCACGATCCGCCGCGAGGAAAAGAACCTCGAGCCGCTCTTCCGCGTCCTTGGCGACAAGCCCGTGCGCTGGGTCAAACAGACCGACTTCACGAACGAGGAAGCGATCGGCTACCTCGCCGACCGCCTCGCCAAGCTCGGCGTCGAAAACGAACTCTTCAAGCAGGGCGCCACTCCGGGCGACACCGTGGTGATCGGTGAGGACGACGGCGTCGTCTTCGACTGGGAGCCGACCATGATGGCCGGCGCCGAACTGCTCGCCTCGCCGCGCGGCACCGACGTGCGCTTCGCCGACATCGGCGACCGCCCGACGCGTGGCCAGAAGCGCGACGAGCAGCAGGAGCGCCGCGACGCCAAGGCCGCCGCCCGCGCCGAGCTCGAAGCCGAGCGCAAGGCCGGTATCTGGACCGAATCCGTCAGCGGCCGCCGGGCGCGGCCGCTCAAGGAGAGTGGGCTGGGCGAAGCCGATGACGAGTAAGACCGTCGTCGGGCACATCACGCCTCACTACCTCAAGGCGCAGACCCTCAAGGCTCCCGACCGTACCGCGCTGTCCGGGGCCCGCCGGATCGTCGTCAAAGTGGGCTCGTCCTCGCTGACGTCCATCAAGGGCGGGATCTCGGAAGAGGCCCTGACCGGCCTCGCCGACGCCCTGGCGCACAAGCGCAACGCGGGCGCGGAGATCATCCTCGTCTCCTCCGGTGCGATTGCGGCCGGGCTCGCGCCACTGGGACTCGAGAAGCGTCCGCGCGACCTCGCCACCCAGCAGGCCGCCGCCAGCGTGGGCCAGGGCCTGCTGATGGCCCGCTACACGCACGCGTTCGGGGCCCACGGGGTCACCGTCAGCCAGGTGCTTCTGACCGCTGATGACTTCATGCGGCGCAGCCAGCACACCAACGCGTTCCGCGCGCTGGACCGGCTGCTGAACCTCGGGGTCGTCCCGGTGGTCAACGAAAACGACACCGTGGCCACCCATGAGATCCGCTTCGGCGACAACGACCGCCTCGCCGCCCTGGTGGCGCACTTGGTCCGCGCCGACGCGCTGGTGCTGCTCTCCGACGTCGACTCCCTCTACGACGGCCCGCCGTCGCACGGCGCCAAGCGGATTCCGCACGTTTCCGGCCCGCACGACCTCGACGGCATCTCGATCGGCAGCACCGGAAAGGCCGGCGTGGGCACGGGCGGCATGGTCACCAAGGTGGAGGCCGCCAGCATCGCCGCCGGTTCGGGCATCCACGCCCTCGTCACCTCCACGCGCAATGCGGCCGCCGCGCTGGCAGGGGAGGACGTGGGAACGTGGTTCTCCGTCAACGGCTCCCGCAAACCCATCCGGCTCCTGTGGCTGGCCCACCTGGCGTCCGTGCAGGGCACGCTGGTGCTCGACGACGGCGCGGTCACGGCCGTCCGCGACCGCCACACCTCACTGTTGCCGGCCGGGATCGCTGCCGTGCGCGGACATTTCGAGGCCGGCGATGCCGTGGAGATGGTCTCGACCGACAACACCGTGATTGCGCGCGGGCTCGTGAACTATTCCGCCGCCGAACTGCCCCAAATGCTGGGCCGCTCCACGCGCGAGCTAGGCAAGGCACTGGGCCGCGGATATGACCGCGAAGTTGTTCATGTTGACGATCTGGTGCTGGTCTAGGT
>NZ_JBFTHK010000175.1:0-8755 GCF_056394205.1 Arthrobacter sp. 10T413_2
CTGCCGTCCTGGTCATGACCTACTGGAACCCCGTGGTCCGGATGGGCGTGGACGAATTCTCCCGCAGCCTTGCCGAGGCCGGGGGAGCCGGACTCATCACCCCGGACCTGATCCCCGACGAAGCCTCCGAATGGATGGCGGCCTCGGACAAGTACGGTCTGGACCGCGTGTTCCTCGTGGCGCCCTCGYCCTCCCCGGAACGCATGAAGCGGACCGTCGAGGCCAGCCGTGGCTTCGTGTACGCCGTCTCCATCATGGGCGTCACCGGCGCGMGGACCTCGGTCAGCTCCGCGGCCAAGGACGTTGTGGCCGCCGCGCACGCCGCGGGCGCCGAACGAGTCTGCGTGGGCCTGGGCGTCTCCAACGCGGACCACGTCCGCGAGATCGCCGAGTACGCCGACGGCGTGATCGTGGGCACCGCCCTCGTCGCGGCCATCCGGGACGGCGGCGTGGATGCGGTAGCCTCCTTGACGAAAGACCTCAGCACTGGCCTTACCAAGGAAGAAGCGTAAGCAATGCAGTCAGTCCTCCACGCGGCGGCGATGATTCCCGCGAGCATTCCGAGCCCTAGCTGGTCCGGATTCGACATCCCGCTGCCGTGGGGGTCACTGCGCATCCACGCCTACGCCCTCTGCATCCTCGCCGGCATCGTCGCCGGCCTCTGGCTCACCTCCGTCCGCTGGGCGCGCCGCGGCGCGCCCGAGGGCAGCGTGTGGGACATCGCGATCTGGGCCATCCCGTTCGGCATCATCGGCGGACGGCTCTACCACGTGTTCTCGTCACCGGATGCCTACTTCGGCCCCGGGTTCAACGGCACCGGGGACCTGTCCCTGATTCCGCAGATCCAGCGCGGCGGCTTGGGCATCTGGGGTGCCGTCGTCCTCGGCGCCGTGGGCGCCTGGATCGGGTGCCGGCGAGCCGGGGTGAAGCTGAGCGCCTTCATGGACGCGGCGGCCCCCGGGCTGCTGCTGGCCCAGGCAATTGGCCGGTGGGGGAACTACTTCAACCAGGAGCTCTTCGGCGGCCCCACCACACTGCCGTGGGGGCTCCAGATCGACCCGAACAGCCCTAACTTCCCGGCCGGTATGCCCGCCGACACACTCTTCCACCCGACGTTCCTCTACGAGTCCCTGTGGAACCTCGCCGGCGTCGTGATCCTGCTGGCCCTGGACCGGAAGTTCAACTTCCGCCGCGGCCGCMTCTTCTGCCTCTACGCCGTCTACTACACCCTGGGCCGGGTGTGGATCGAAGCCATGCGGATCGACGACGCAGAGCAGATCAGCCTGTTCGGCATCACCACCCGGCTCAACGTCTGGACCAGCATCTTTGTCCTCCTCGGGGCCCTGATCGCCTTCATCCTCCTCGGGCTTCGCAAGCCCTCAGGTCCGGACACCCCGTTCCTCCCGGGCCGGGAACCGGCCACCGAAACTGCCGCCGTCKAAACCGCCGGGACGGTCGGGAAGCCTGAGGCCGAACCGGCTCCCGAGGCGGTCTCCGCCGTCGAAACCGATGCTGCCGCCACTGCCGATAAAAGCGCTGCGGACGCCGTTCCCGCCGGCGCAACATCCATCCGCCATGCGGACACACTTGTCTCAGATAGTGAATCCCGTGGTAATCTCCGAGATAACCAAAGCGGACCAGGTTCCGCGCCCGCGTCTGTCTCCGCACCTGCGGACGAAGATGCTGGCGCGAGCAAGGACTCCACCGGCGGCACCAAGCCCGCCACCGGAGATCCGGCAGCCGGAGTATCCGGCCGCCAGGCAACCGAAACCGCGCCGGAGGCCGAGGGCACCAAGTAACTCGGCACCGGCAACTCGGGTTGCGGAGCCACCGCTCGCAGGACCCGACACCACAGCGTCGTGGCAAGAGGGAATGTTGTGGACAGCAGATAGGGGCTGTCCACGCAAGCCCGGGCCAGTACCTGCGTAACTGTTACTACAGAAGGCCGGGCTGGCCTACAATTCCAGTTAGAAAAACACTCTGTTGCGCCCATCACACCGGCGTGCCGAGTGGGGCCAATGTTGTCCCTCCCATACGCACGATCAGGAGGAAGGACGTCTCCAATGACCCAAACTCTTCACAGCCCCAGCTGGTCCGATCCGGACCAGCCGACGGCCGCAACGTCACCCTTCGCCCGTTTTGCGTCGATGCCGGCCGCGGCCGGGCTCTACAACCMGGAGAACGAGAAGGACGCCTGCGGCCTGGCCATCATCGCCACGCTGCGCGGTGAGCCGGGCTACGACATCGTCGACGCGGCCCTGACCGCACTGCGCAACCTTGAGCACCGCGGCGCCGTGGGCGCCGATGAGGGCACCGGCGACGGCGCCGGCCTCCTCATGCAGGTCCCGGACGAATTCTTCCGCGCAGTCACCGACTTCGAGCTTCCCGCCCCCGGCCAGTACGTCGTGGGAACCGCCTTCCTGCCGGCCGAGCAGCGCGAATCCGACGCCGCCCGGGCCGGAATCGAAAGCCTCGCCGCCGATGAGGGCCTGACGGTCCTTGGCTGGCGCGAAGTCCCGATCGTGGCCGACCTCGTCGGGGCAATGGCCCGGGCCTGCATGCCGCACTTCTCCCAGCCGTTCTTCGCGTCCAGCACCGGGGAAAGCCTCGAGCGCAACGAGCTCGATTCCCGCGCCTGGCGGATTCGCAAGCGCGCCCAGAACAAGTTCGGCGTGTACTTCCCGTCGCTGTCCTCGCGGACGATCGTCTACAAGGGCATGCTCACCACCGCGCAGCTGGAACCGTTCTACCCGGACCTTTCGGACAAGCGCTTCAAGACCAAGCTCGCGATTGTCCACTCGCGCTTCTCCACCAACACGTTCCCGTCCTGGCCGCTGGCCCAGCMGTTCCGCACGATCGCGCACAACGGCGAGATCAACACCGTCAAGGGCAACCGCAATTGGATGCGGGCACGGCAGTCGCAGCTCGCCAGCCCGCTGCTGGGCGACTCGCCCGAAGAGCTGTTCCMGATCTGCACCCCCGGCGCCTCGGACTCCGCCTCCTTTGACGAGGTTGCGGAGCTGCTCTGGCTCTCCGGCCGGCCCATCACCCACTCGATCATGATGATGATCCCGGAGGCGTGGGAGAACCACGCCACCATGGATCCGGCGCGCCGCGCCTTCTACGAGTACCACTCCATGCTCATGGAGCCGTGGGACGGCCCCGCAGCTGTGTCCTTCACGGACGGCAACCTGGTAGGCGCCACGCTGGACCGCAACGGGCTGCGCCCGGGCCGGTACTGGATCACCGAAGACGGACTCATCGTCTTCGCCTCCGAAGTCGGCGTGATCGATGTCGAACCTTCCAAGGTGGTCAAGAAGGGCCGCGTCTCGCCGGGCAAGATGTTCCTGGTGGACACCGAAGCCGGGCGGATCATCGACGACGCCKAGGTCAAGGCCGAGGTCGCCGCGGCGAACCCCTSGGCCGAATGGCTCAAGGACAACCTGATCGACCTCAAGAACCTCCCCGAGCGCGAGCACGTTGTMCACACGGCCGCGTCGGTCAACATCCGCCAGCGGACCTTCGGCTACACCACCGAGGAACTGAAGATCCTGCTCGGCCCGATGGCGCGCACCGGCGCCGAACCGCTGGGTGCCATGGGCTCCGACACCCCCGTGGCCGTGCTGTCCAAGCGCCCGCGGCTGCTCTTCGACTACTTCGTGCAGTCCTTCGCGCAGGTCACCAACCCGCCGCTGGATGCCATCCRTGAAGAGCTCGTCACCTCCCTGACATGCGCGATCGGCCCGAACGGCAACCTGCTGGACACCAAGCAGGTCCGGCAGCCGCAGGTCTCGCTGCCGTTCCCCGTGATCAACAACGACCAGCTCGCCAAGATCGCGAACATCGAGAGCGCCGACGGCGACAAGGTCGCCATGAAGGTCCGCGGTCTCTACCGCCCCGAAGGCGGCGAGCACGCCCTCCGCGCCCGCCTCACCGAAATCTGCGAGCAGGTCTCCGGCGCGATCAACCGCGGCGTCCAGTACGTGGTGCTCTCGGACCGCGACTCGAACGCCCAGTGGGCGCCGATCCCGTCCCTGCTGCTTGTCAGCGCCGTGCACCACCACCTGCTGCGCAGTGCCAACCGCACCAAGACCGCCCTCGTGGTGGAGGCCGGAGACGTCCGCGAGACGCATCACGTCGCCGTGCTCATCGGCTACGGCGCCTCGGCCGTGAACCCTTACCTGGCCATGGAATCCGTGGAGCAGCTCATCGCCTCCGGGGACGTCGTCGGCGTCACCCCGCAGGACGGCGTGTACAACCTGATCAAGGGCCTCGGCAAGGGCGTCCTGAAGATCATGTCCAAGATGGGCATCTCCACTGTGGCCTCCTACACCGGTGCCCAGACCTTCGAAGCGCTTGGCCTCGGCCAGGATCTGGTGGACGAGTACTTCTCCGGCACGCATTCCCAGCTCGGCGGCGTGGGCCTCGATGTCATCGCGGCCGAAGTCCTGGCACGCCACCGGATGGCCTACCCCGAGAACGGGATCGAACTGCCGYACCAGCCGCTGCTCGGCGGCGGCGAATACCAGTGGCGCCGCGACGGCGAACCCCATCTGTTCAACCCGGAGACCGTCTTCCGGCTGCAGCACGCCACACGTGAACGCCGCTACGACATCTTCAAGGCCTACACCCGCGGCGTGGACGACCAGTCCGAGAACCTCATGACCCTGCGCGGCCTGCTGAAGTTCAAGGCCGGCCTGCGTCCCGCGGTGCCGCTTGAGGAAGTCGAGCCCGTCTCCAGCATCGTCAAGCGGTTCTCCACCGGTGCCATGAGCTACGGCTCTATCTCCCAGGAAGCCCACGAGACCCTCGCGATCGCCATGAACCGGCTGGGCGGCAAGTCCAACACCGGTGAGGGCKGCGAGGACGTGGACCGCCTRCTCGATCCCACCCGCCGTTCCGCTGTCAAGCAGATCGCCTCCGGCCGATTCGGCGTCACGAGCCTGTACCTGTCCAACGCGGACGACATCCAGATCAAGATGGCGCAGGGTGCCAAGCCCGGCGAAGGCGGCCAGCTGATGGCGCAGAAGGTCTACCCCTGGGTGGCCCGGACGCGGCACTCGACGCCCGGCGTCGGCCTCATTTCGCCGCCCCCGCACCACGACATCTACTCGATTGAGGACCTCGCGCAGCTGATCTACGATGCCAAGCGCGCCAACCCCTCGGCCCGCGTGCACGTCAAGCTCGTCTCCGAGGTCGGGATCGGCACCGTGGCGGCCGGCGTCACCAAGGCGAAGGCCGACGTCGTGCTCGTTTCCGGACACGACGGCGGTACCGGCGCCTCGCCGCTGAACTCGCTCAAGCACGCCGGTGTCCCGTGGGAACTCGGCCTGGCCGAGACGCAGCAGACGCTCATGCTCAACGGCCTGCGCGACCGCGTGGTGGTGCAGGTGGACGGTCAGCTCAAGACCGGCCGCGACGTCGTGATCGCCGCGCTGCTTGGCGGCGAGGAGTTCGGCTTTGCCACCGCCCCGCTGGTGGTCTCCGGCTGCATCATGATGCGCGTCTGCCACCTGGACACCTGCCCGGTGGGCGTCGCGACCCAGAACCCCGAGCTCCGCTCACGGTTCAGCGGCAAGCCGGAATTCGTGGTGAACTTCTTCGAATTCCTCGCCGAGGAGGTCCGTGAAATCCTCGCTGAGCTCGGTTTCCGCAGCATCGAGGAGGCGATCGGCCACGCCGAGATGCTCGACTGCCGCGACGCGATCAACCACTGGAAGGCCGAAGGGCTGGACCTGGATCCGATCCTGCACGGCCTCGAGTTCGACGACGACGCACCGCTGCGCAACCTCACCGGACAGAACCACGAGCTGGACAAGCACTTCGACCAGCGCCTGATCGCCATGGCGGCCGAAGCCCTCAGCGACCGCACCCMGGTGAAGATCTCGGTGAACGTCATCAACACGGACCGCTCGGTCGGCACGATGCTCGGCCACGTGGTCACGAAGACGTTCAGCACCGACGTGCTGGCGACGGACACCATCGACATCACGCTCAACGGAACCGCCGGCCAGTCCCTCGGGGCGTTCMTGCCGGCCGGCATCACGCTGCGCATGTTCGGCGACTCGAACGACTACGTCGGCAAGGGTCTTTCCGGCGGCCGAATCATCGTCCGGCCGGACCGCACCAACGTGTTCCCGGCCGAGCGCAACGTGATCGCCGGCAACGTGATCGGCTACGGCGCCACGAGCGGCGAGATGTTCCTGCGCGGCCAGGTGGGCGAACGCTTCCTGGTCCGCAACTCCGGCGCCACCGCAGTGGTCGAAGGAATMGGCGACCACGGCTGCGAGTACATGACMGGCGGCCAGACGCTGATCATCGGCCGCACCGGCCGCAACTTCGGCGCCGGCATGTCCGGCGGTACGGCCTACGTGCTGGACCTGCAGACCGAACGCGTCAACAAGCAGGCCCTCGAGTCCGGCGAGCTGCAGCTGCGCGAGCTCGACGCCGAGGACCGTGACATTGTCCATGGACTGCTGGTCAAGCACGTCGAGKAAACCGAATCGCTCAACGCGGCCCGGCTCCTCGAGAACTTCGACGACACCGCAGCCCGCATTACCAAGGTGCTGCCGCGCGACTACGCGGCCGTCCTGCAAACCCGTCTTGACGCCATCGAAGAGGGCCTGGACCCCGACGGCGAAGAAGTTTGGTCTCGAATCCTGGAGGTGACCGGTGGCTGATCCACGCGGATTTCTGAAAGTACGTCAGCGTGAAACGCAGCCGCGCCGTCCCGTTCCGGTCCGCATCATGGACTGGAAAGAGGTCTACGAAGCCCAGGAAAAGGGCGTCCTGAAGGCCCAGGCCGGCCRCTGCATGGACTGCGGCGTGCCGTTCTGCCACCAGGGCTGCCCGCTGGGCAACCTCATCCCGGAATGGAACGACCTCATCTGGCGGGACAAGGGCGAGGAAGCGATGGAGCGGCTGCACGCCACCAACAACTTCCCCGAGTTCACCGGCCGGCTCTGCCCGGCCCCCTGCGAGGCGTCGTGCGTGCTGGGCATTAACCAGCCCGCGGTGACCATCAAGCAGGTCGAGGTATMGATCGTGGACCAGGCCTTCGAGAACGGCTGGGTCAACCCGCTGCCGCCGGCCCGACTGACCGGCAAGACGGTCGCCGTCGTCKGCTCCGGCCCGGCCGGACTCGCCGTCGCGCAGCAGCTGACCCGCGTGGGCCACACTGTTKCTGTGTACGAGCGCGACGACAAGATCGGCGGGCTCCTGCGCTACGGCATCCCCGACTTCAAGATGGAAAAAGAGCAGGTGGACCGCCGCCTGGAGCAGATGAAGGCCGAGGGCACCCGGTTCCGCACCGGCGTGGCCGTCGGCACCGACGTCACTTGGGAGCAGTTGCGCCGCCGGTACGACGCCGTCGTGGTCGCCACCGGCGCCACCGTCCCGCGTGACCTGCCGATCCCGGGCCGCGAGCTCGAGGGCGTGCACTTCGCCATGGACTACCTTGTCCCGGCCAACCGGGTGGTGGCGGGGGAGACCGTGGAGAACCAGATCAACGCCGCCGGCAAGCACGTGGTGATCCTGGGCGGCGGCGACACCGGCGCGGACTGCCTCGGCACCGCGCACCGGCACCAGGCCGCCTCCGTGACCACCCTGGCCATCGGCAAGCAGCCGCCACTCGAGCGTGCCGGCCACCAGCCGTGGCCGACGTTCCCCACCCTGTTCGAGGTCGCCAGCGCGCACGAGGAAGGCGGCGAACGCACCTACCTCGCCTCCACTGTCGAGTTCGTCGGAGAAAACGGCAAGCTCACGGGCGTCAAGGTTGCGGAGACTGAATTCGTCGACGGCAAGCGCCTCCCGAAGGCCGGCACCGAGCGGATTATTCCGGCGGACCTCGTCTTCCTGTCCCTCGGCTTCACGGGAGCCGAGCCGGCCGGGATCACCGAGCAGGTCAGCGCCGACTTCGACGGCCGCGGCAACGTGGCCCGCGACGGCTACTACATGACCAACACCGAGGGCATCTTCGTCGCCGGGGACGCCGGCCGCGGGCAGTCGCTCATCGTCTGGGCCATCGCCGAGGGGCGCGCCTGCGCCGCCGCGGTGGACAAGTTCCTGATGGGCAGCACCATCCTGCCGGCCCCGGTGGCACCGACCGACCGGGCGATGGCCGTCCTGTAGCCCTTCCGGTCACTGGATTTCGGTCATCAGGGATTCACACTCGCTTCAACTTCATCCATGCAACAGACCACTAGGGTAGGTATATGAGACGCGCTAAAATCGTGGCCACGTTCGGACCGGMAATCGCAAGCTTCGAGAACACGCTTGCCGTGCTGGAAGCCGGCGTCGACGTGGCACGCATGAACATGAGCCACGGTGATTACTCCGTGCACGACAACACCTACGAGAACGTCCGCAAGGCTGCMGGGCAGCTTGGCAAGGCCGTGGGCATCATGGCCGACCTGCAGGGCCMGAAGATCCGCCTGGGCCGCTTCGTGGACGGACCGCACCTCCTAGAGGTCGGTGACACGTTCACGATCACCACGGAGGACGTTCCGGGCACCAAGGACATCTGCTCCACGACGCTCAAGAGCCTCACMGAGGACGTCCAGCCGGKCGATGCCCTGCTGATCGACGACGGCAAGGTTGCCCTGCGCGCCATCGAGGTCGACGCCGTCAAGGTCGTTGCCCAGGTGGTTGTCGGTGGCTGGGTTTCGAACAACAAGGGCATCAACCTGCCCGGCGTGGCCGTCAACGTGCCGGCGCTGAGCGAAAAGGACGAGGACGATCTGCGCTGGGCGATGCG
>NZ_JBFTHK010000176.1:0-8553 GCF_056394205.1 Arthrobacter sp. 10T413_2
CTTTCGTGGTCTCCAGCCCAACGGCCACATGGGCGAACCCTGCAACAATTTCCTCAAGTACGGTGGGCGCATGACCGCCACCGTCCTCGGATTAGACTCCGAGAGCGGGAGCTAGCGTGCCGTCCGGCGCCCCGCAGGTCTTGCGTTAAAGTATCGGACGATATTCGGCCTCGCGGCTGCCTCCCGGCGTCGGGACTTGGTTCGCCTTATCCCTCGCACTCAATGCAGTACGAGTGACCGTCCTTTTCGCGAGCGAGCTGGGACCGGTGCCGGACCAAGAAGCAGGAATAGCAGGTGAATTCATCCTGCGCCTGGGGAATGACCTGAACGATCAGCTCCTCGGCGACAAACTCGCCGCCGGGGGTCATAGCTTCATCCAGTGCGTCGGCCTCGTCCAACTCACGTGCAACGCTGCGGGCATCCGGTGCGTTCGCGGACTGCAGCKCCTCAAGGGACCGGTCCTGGGATTCCTTKACGTCGGATCGTACTTCGTCGTAATCAGTTGCCACTGGGGTCATTCTCTTCTCTGACGTTCTTACCTGACGGAACTGCAACGTATATCACGGCTCCGTTGTTCCCCAGGCGAGAGGACCGATCGGCCGGCCGGGGGAAATGTGTMGCGAGCCGACGGCGCATCGTCGTGCGTTACGCGCCAGGCGGTCGGTGCGGCCGCAGCGGCACGGTCTGAAATGAATAGACCGTGCTGCCCGGCGGGTGTGCCGCCTGCCGTTCCCTCGGCGTCGTGCTGTCAGTTCGCTTCGGCGCCAACCCCTGCCTCGACGGCCCCGCCGGCGAGCCGGAGCCAGGTATCCACCACGGTATCGGGGTTCAAGGAGACGGAATCGATGCCTTCCGCCACCAGCCWCTCAGCGAAGTCCATGTGGTCGCTGGGACCCTGGCCGCAGATGCCCACATATTTGCCGCGCGCCTTGCAGGCCTTGATGGCCATGCTCAGGAGCTTCTTGACGGCAGGGTCGCGTTCGTCGAAGCCGCCCGAGACAATCGCGGAATCCCGGTCCAGGCCCAGGGCCAGCTGGGTCATGTCATTGGAACCGATGGAGAATCCGTCGAAGTAGTCCAGGAACTCGTCGGCGAGCAGCGCGTTGGACGGAATCTCACACATCATGATCACCTCAAGGCCGTTCTCACCGCGGGTGAGGCCGTTCTCCGCCAGCAGTTCAATGACGCCGCGGGCCTCGTCCAGGGTCCGCACGAACGGGATCATCAGCTTGACGTTGGTCAGCCCCATCTCGTTGCGGACAAAGGACAGGGCCTCGCACTCGAGGTCGAAGCAGTCCCGGAAGGACGGCTCCAGGTACCGTGAGGCGCCACGGAAGCCGAGCATCGGGTTCTCTTCGTGCGGCTCGTAGGCGGGACCGCCAATCAGGTTGGCGTACTCGTTGGACTTGAAGTCGGACATGCGCACAATCACGGGTTCCGGCGCGAAAGCCGCCGCGATGGTGGCCACACCCTCGGCCAGGCGCTTGATGTAGTAGTCGCGCGGGCTGTCGTACGCGGCAATCCGCTCGCGGATTTCCGCGGCGACGTCCGCCGGCTGCTCGGCCAGGTTCAGCAGAGCCTTCGGGTGGATGCCGATCTGGCGGTTGATGATGAATTCGAGCCGGGCCAGGCCGACTCCGTGGTTCGGCAGCTGCGCGAAGGTGAACGCCTGTTCCGGGGTGCCGACGTTCATCATGACCTTGATGGGAGCCTCGGGCAGCTGGGTGATCTCGGTTTCCTCGACGCTGAAGTCCAGGAGCCCTTCGTAAATAACACCCGTTTCACCATCGGCGCAGGAGACTGTCACTTCGAGGCCGTCGGACAGAGCTTCCGTGGCGTCCCCGGTGCCGACGACGGCGGGAATCCCCAGTTCCCGGGCGATGATGGCCGCGTGGCACGTGCGKCCGCCGCGGTTGGTCACGATGGCGGAGGCACGCTTCATGATCGGTTCCCAGTCCGGGTCGGTCATGTCGGCGACGAGGACATCGCCGGTCTTGAAAGCGGCCATCTGGTCGATCGCGGTGAGGATGCGGACGCTGCCGGCGCCGATGCGCTGGCCGATGGCGCGGCCCTCGACCAGCACCCGGCTGGTTCCGTTGAGGCGGAAACGGCTCAGGCTTCCGGAGGCCCGGCGGGACTGCACGGTCTCCGGGCGCGCCTGCAGGATGTACAGGCCGCCGTCGATCCCGTCCTTGCCCCATTCGATGTCCATCGGGCGGCCGTAGTGGTTTTCGATGGCGACAGCGTGCCGGGCAAGCTGTTCGACGTCGGCATCGCTGAGGCTGAAGCGGTTCCGCAATGACGCCTCAACCGGCACGAAGTCGATGGTGCGGCCGATTTCGCGGCTGGTCGTGTAGGTCATCTGGAGGGCCTTCTCGCCCAGTCCTCGTTTGAGGATGGCGGGGCGCCCGGCCTGCAGCGCGGGCTTGTAGACGTAGAACTCGTCGGGGTTGACCGCGCCCTGGACGACGGCCTCGCCGAGACCGTAGGAGGACGTGACGAACACGGCGTCCTGGAACCCGGACTCCGTGTCCATAGTGAACATGACGCCGGAGGCGCCGACGTCGGAGCGCACCATGCGCTGGATGCCGGCCGAGAGCGCCACCTCAGCGTGCTCGAAGTTGTGGTGCACGCGGTAGGCGATCGCCCGGTCGTTGTAGAGGGACGCGAACACATCCTTGATGGCAAGCAGGATGTTCTCGATCCCGCGGACGTTCAGGAACGTTTCCTGCTGCCCGGCGAAGGAGGCATCGGGAAGGTCTTCCGCGGTGGCGCTCGAACGGACCGCCCAGGACAGGTCCTCCGAGCCGCCGTGCTTGTCCACCAGTTGCTGGTAGGCGTTCCGGATCTGCGCTTCAAAGTCCGGCAGGAAGGGCGTCTCGCGCATCAGGGCCCGGATCTCCTGCCCGGCGGAGGCCAGGGCCGTCACATCGTCAGTGTCCAGGCCGACCAGCCTGTCGGCAATCTCCTGGTCCAGGCCGGAATCTGCCAGGAAGTTGCGGTAGGCATCCGCGGTCGTGGCGAAGCCGTCGGGGACCTGGACCCCGGCCGAGGTCAGGTTCTGCACCATTTCGCCGAGGGAAGCGTTCTTTCCGCCCACCCGGTCCAGGTCCTTGAGTCCGAGTTCTGAGAACCACAGGATGTCTGTCGTCATAATTACTGCTCCTTTGCAGAAGATGGCATGCAGGTGCGCCGCCCCGCTCGCGGCGATGGCCGGTTGATGGGCGCAAGTCCTGTCCACACTGACAGGTCTGAGGCTCTCTTTCCATATGACGTCCGCCACACAGGGTTTGTGAAACTTTTCCCTAATGCTTGAGGTTCATCCGCTGCAGGATGGTGGCCGCCATTTCCTCCACGGAGACCGTGGCTGAATTCAGGTACGGAATCCTATGGGAGACGTATAACTGTTCGGCGCTCCGCAGCTCGAACCCGCACTGCCGCAGCGACGCGTACGATGAGCCGCGGCGCCGTTCCGTGCGGATCTGGCTCAGACGCAGGGGGTTTGAGGAGAGACCGAAACACTTCTCCACAAAAGGCCTCAGCGGCTTGGGGAGCCCTTCGCGTTGGAAGTCTTCATCCACCAGCGGGAAGTTCGCGGCGAAGATGCCGTGTTGCAGCGCCAGATACATGGTGGTGGGCGTTTTGCCGCATCGCGACGGGGCCACCAGAATGACCTGGGCCTTTTCGAGCGCACGCAGGCTCTGGCCGTCGTCGTGTTCCATGGCGTATTCGACAGCGGCCATCCGGGATTGATACCGCTCCGCGTTGCCCAGGCCATGCGCCCTGCCGGGTTCGCCGCTGGCCGGCGAACCGAGGGCCCGCTCCAGCTGCCCGACATGCGTGCCGATGAGATCCACGATGATCCCGTTGCACGTCGCCAAKACCTGGCGGATGTCGCTACTGACCGCGGTGGAAAAGACGATCGGTTGAAGGCCGGCGACGGCCAGGCTGTCGATCGTGCCGACCACGGTCCTGGCCTGCTCAACGGTCGTGATGAAAGGGACCGTGATGCGGTCAAAGTTATTCGCGGGGAACTGGGTGAGCAGGGTGTTGCCGAGGGTTTCTGCGGTGATGCCGGTGCTGTCCGAAAGGAAGTAGACAGGCCGAAGATCGTCTTTGGTCATGAACGCATTCTCCCCCAGAGCGAACCCGGTCCGGTATCGGGCAGCCGGCGGGTCCCTTTTCCGCCCTCCGGGTCCAGACGTAGACTGCTCGCGTATGACGCGCCAATGCCACTAACTGTCGGGGAGATGGACATGAGCTATGCAGGAACCGGGAACGAGAAGGCCGTCGCGGCAAGCGACCTGAGCCGGGCGCATGTCGGGCTGACCGTGAGCTTCCAGCCGGACGAATTTACCGTGGTCTTCGGCCGGATCSGCGCCATTGCGCGCAAGGAAGGCAGCGTGACCATCGCCCTGGAAGGCGTGGACGGCACGGGTGGCCTCCCGTCCCATTACAGCTTGTCTCCCGCCCAACAGGTCTACGTCCAGCCGGACATGCTCACTAATACGGAGTCGACCATCAAGGACTTATTCGGCAAGGTGCAGGAGAACCTGCGGAGCCACAAGGGCGATCAGCGGCCCGACGCCGTCTAGGACACTTCCCAGCGTATGCGGGCTGCCTATTACTCCGCGGCGGCCCTCGCTAAACTTAAATTGCGCCGCAGAAGACGCAGAGTTCGTTTCGGGAAAGGCACGATCATGACCGACAACAGCGGCTTTGAGAACACCCCGGATGAAGCGGGAACGAAGAAGAAGCCCGAAGAGCCAGACCTGCGGGGCCGTTACGTGGAAGGCAACTATGGCAAAGCCGGCGCGCAACCCGGCCGGCACGCGGAGGACGAGGAAGGCCAATATACCGAAGGGGATTACGGCGCGGCCGGTAGCGAKGGCGGCCTGCCCGAGCCCTTGGGCGACAAAGCCACGGAATCGGGACGGTATGTGGAGGCCGACTATGGCGACGCCGGGACTATCCGCGGCCGCACCGCAGAATCTKAAATAGGCCGGTATTCAGAGGGCGACTATGGAGCGGATGGCACCGTGAATGCCACCCGTAAACCCGGTAAGGGTTCCGGGCCACGTACCCAGAAGTAGTCCAGCGGCCCGAGCATCGACTGCCCCGGTCGGCGGATACCGCTGTCCGCGTTCAGAGCTGATTCACGTCCGGGGCGCCTGTATTGAGCACCCATTGACCCGGTACACCTGCGGACCCGGAAAAATACGACTCAGGAGGCCCCGCATGACAACCAAGCTCAACACTGCGGCGCTGCGTCATGCCAAGCAGTTGATCAAGGACGCAAGGATCGCCCGGGATTMGAGGGACGACTGGAGCGAACATGCCCCCGATGCTGCCCAGGAAAACGCGTTCATCGACAAGCACGGCTACACGGAATACAGCACTTGGCATCTGGGCGAAGACAGCGAAATGACGCCTGCTACGAAGGGACGCTACAGCTTTCCCTTCGGGGATTTCCGGCGGCTTCATCGGTGCGCGATTCTTGCCATCGAGAGCCGGGCCGCCCAGAACGACCACGACGACATCGCCACGGCAGCGAAGACCCTCCTCGAGGAACTCGACAAGGACTGAACCCGACCGGGCCAGACGGGTCCTCCGCCTGGTCCTAGACCCGGCGGCGCCGGCGAGCCGCCCCGGGGCCGCCGTCGACTCAGACCGTGTCAGACCGTGTCAGACCGTGGGTCCGGGCTCGGCGAGCGGAAACTCCCGCTGGATCTCTGCGACCTTCGGATCGTTCTCGTCGGCGCCGTAGTCCGAGCTACGGGTGATGTCATTCCCGCCGGGGAGCTTCATTGCGTGGAAGAGCAGGGACAGTCCGGCGGCAACAATGAGGTTTATCGCAAACGCCACGACAGCAWTGTAGACCTGTATGTCAGTGCCGGGGATGGCCGCGATGGAGCCGCCAAAATTGGCTTTCGTGACGGGGTTGACCACGTTGTAGGCCGCGATAGTGCCGTACGTTATTCCGGCTACCCAGCCGCCGAAAAGCGCCCAGCGGTGGAACCAATGGGTGTAGAGCCCCGCCACGATCGCCGGGAAGGTCTGCAGGATCCAGATGCCGMCGAGGAGCTGCATGTTGATTGCTGCCGACTGGTCCATGGCAATGACGAAAATCAGTGCACCGAACTTCACCACAAGCGATGCGATCTTGGAGACGTGTGCTTCCTGCCGGGGAGTGGCCTCAGGCCGGATCAGATCCCGGTAGATGTTGCGGGTGAACAAGTTCGCTGCGGCGATTGACATGATCGCGGCGGGGACCAGGGCACCGATGGCGATGGCGGCCAGAGCGATGCCGGCGAACCAGGCCGGGAACTCATCCAAGAACAGCTGCGGGACAACGAGCTGCGGGTTGACGGCGCCATTCAAGTCGATGGGCTTGGTACCGGCATAGATCGCCACGTAGCCCAGCAGCGCCAGGAACCCCAGCATCAACGAGTACAACGGCAGCACCGCGGCATTCCTGCGAATCGTGTTTCTGCTCTTGGTCGCCAGGACGCCCGTGATCGAGTGCGGGTACATAAACAGCGCCAGGGCCGAGCCCAGAGCCAGCGTCCAGTACGCGGAATAACTGGTAGCGCCTGGAATGAATATTCCAACAGGTTTGCCGGTCGCCKGATTGACCGCGCCAAGTTTCGTCTCAGCAGCGCCAAAGATGGTGCCCCAGCCACCAAACTTTGCCGGCAGGTAGATTACTGCCACGATCACTGCCAGATAGATCAGCAGATCCTTCACAACGGCGATCAGGGCCGGAGCCCGCAKACCCGACGTGTAGGTATAGGCAGCCAGGACCACAAACGCGATGATCAGCGGCAGGTCGGTTAACAGCACGTTCTCCGMACTCCCCAGGCCAAGGACTGTGAGCACCGCCTTGATGCCGACCAACTGCAGCGCGATGTAGGGCATCGTTGCGACGATGCCGGTGACAGCCACGGCCAAGGTCAGTGCCCTGCTGCCGTAGCGGCCGCCAATGAAGTCGGCCGGCGTAACGAACCCATGCCGGTGCGAGACGGACCACAACCGGCTCATCAGCAGGAATACGATCGGGTACAGCACGATCGTATAAGGCACCGCGAAGAAGCCGCTGACAGCTCCCGTGGCCCACATTGCGGCCGGAACGGCCACAAAAGTATAGGCCGTATACAGATCGCCGCCGAGCAGGAACCAGGTCACCCAGGTTCCGAAACCGCGGCCGCCGAGGCCCCACTCGTCCAGGCTGTGCAGCCCTGTCGTCTCTTCCCGGCGCCACCGCGCAGCAACGAAACCCAGCGCCGCCACCAAGATGAAGAGAATGATCACAATGGTGAGTGCGACGACGTTAATGGGCCGGTCCGGGGCGGCCAGAGGTATGGTGGCCCCGTTCATCGCTCCTCCCCTGCACTAGTGATGCCGCGTACGGAATCGCGCCTGCGACGGTCCTCCTTGCTAACCAGCCAGTAGGAGATACCCACCAACGCCGCAGTGACCGGAATCCACATCATCTGATACCAGTAGAAGAAGGGCATACCCGCGAGGCGCGGCTCATCGAAGGAATACGCGGGCACAAACAAAGGAATCACAATGGCGGCTGCCAACAGGATTCCGGCGATKACGTAGGGACCGGATCTGGCTGGTCCGCGCGTTKGCAAATCAGGACTGGACATGGACGCCTCCTCATCGAGACGGGCCCCCGGAGCGRGAAGGCTTCCCGGGACGTGCCGGCGGCCTGTGGACCGTGTGTCGCGGCGGTCGTTACAAACAGGATAGACAGTGGACTTATTCTCGAACAGGGCAAATGCCCCCGCGTCCGACGGCGGATCGGATCGACAATCTCACGGGTTCTCCTCGCTCCCCCGCGGACCACAGCCGCCCGCGACTTTACTGGTAGCAGGCCTGGATGAAGCAGGTGGCCCAGCGGGCCCTCCATGTGGCGCACTCACGTTTGCGCCTCAGCAACGGCGAACAAGCGGGGCGGAACCCGAACTGACGAGTCGAAATACTTCGTCAATCGCAGGGCATCGGGTATTGCGAACTACTAAGCATGCTGATTGAATCATCCTTACGGCCGCATTCCATGGCCAGTCCACGGAAAGGAAGTACAGTCATGGGGATTCTCGCTTTTCTCATTCTCGGGCTTATTGCAGGAGCCATCGCCAAGGCGCTGCTTCCCGGCCGGCAGGGAGGCGGCTGGGTAGTCACACTCGTGCTAGGCGTCGTCGGCGCGATCCTCGGCGGCTGGATCGGATCGTTGATATTCGGCGGAGGCCTTGGGAACTTCTTCGACCTGCGGACCTGGCTCCTCTCCATTCTGGGCGCCGTCATTGTGCTGCTCATCTTCGGCGCKGTAGCCGGTCGTAGAAGCAGGGCGTAGGGGCCGCCGGCCCGTCCAAACGCTAAAAATTGTGCCGACCCTCCGGTCCCGCGGCTTGGAGAGTCGGGAGCCTCCGCGCTTGAGTCCTCGACTCGCGCGGAGGCTTTCCTATTGGACCGACGCCGCATGAGCGTGCACCGCCGCCGGGAAATCGCACCCGCCATGTGGTCCCGGCGCGGTCTCCATCCGAA
>NZ_JBFTHK010000177.1:0-8552 GCF_056394205.1 Arthrobacter sp. 10T413_2
CGCGAACGACTCGTCGGTCGCCCGCATGATCAACATGTACTTGGCCATCTCATGCTCCTTGATTCCGGAAGGTCGCGCTTCGACCTTCTCACCCACAGGTCGAACGGCGCGAGGCCAGATCGACACAAACCGAAGAATCTTTGCTTGCGCCCACGCGGGACTTCTTGCCACCGCTCCACCAACGCTAGCCGACCGCCAGTGACTGACCGTATTGTCAAGGACGCGCAGTCAGCCGCCCGTAAGCGGATCCTTTACCGGACATTTCGACCCTGAGGCCTGTAATGCGGGCCAATTGAGCCGAGATAGGTCTCAGTCTGTCTTCAGTTCCTCGACGAGCATCACGAGGATTCCGCTTGGGCCGCGAAGGTACGTGAGTTTGTAGACGTCCTTATAGGTCGCCACCCCGCGCAGCGGAAGGCATCCATGCTTCGCAGCTACCTCAAGGGCCTTGTCGATGTCGTCGACTGAGAAGGCCACGCGGTGCATGCCAATGTCGTTGGGACGAGTCGGGCTCGACTCGATCGCTTTGGGATGGATGTATTCGAAGAGCTCAAGTCKACCATKACCGTCTGGGGTCTGGAGCATCGCAATGTTCGCGTGGTTACCATCAAGTCCGACAGCAGTATCGGTCCACTCCCCGCTGACCGTGTCACGGCCGATGACCGTCAGACCKAGATCGGTGAAAAAGGCGATTGCTGCTTCGAGATCGCGAACGGCGATACCCACGTTCTCAAGTTTGATAGCCATGCCTTGAAAGCTACCAAGGCGGACCGATCAGCTCCAGTAGCGATGCGCCCTGGCTCTCCATTAGCCGATCCCTCCGCGTGCATTTGAGGACGCCAACTTTGAGCCCTGATGAGGCTTCTGATTGCGGGGAGAGGATCATTCGGTCTCGGCTTCGCGTGCGAGCACCTCCCGACCCACTCGGTTGCCGGCCTCCGTATTGGCGAGCCACACGATTGCCCCCGGGGTAGGGCTTTCGTCCGGCCACTCAGTTAGCCAGGTGCGTGTGATCCGTTCGATTGCGTCTCCCGTTGAGTGGGGCCACGGGTGATGCCCCTGCTCGTCGACGTCACCGGCGATCATCAGGCCCTCCATGAGGAGTTCGGCGATTAAGCCAATTGTGAGCGTTCGTCGTTGGATGGGATCTGCGATTCCCGCAAGGCTTGTACTTTGGTAGACCCATGCGGCATATGCCCAGTCGTCGAGGCCGCCTACGAGAACGTCCTCTTTTGGGGTGCGACTGTCCATTGTGCTCATCCGATAGGGATCGTCAGTCATGTGCATTTTCACAGTATGCCTGTTCTGGAAGCAGCGACTGGGCGAGACACAACTGCCCGTTAGCCGGTCGATCACCGTGCCGCGGAAGCCCGCCACGTTCCCCGCGGTTGCTGGCCTAGGCCTGTGACTCGCAGCGATAAATGGCGGTCTTTTCGCAGGGCGCTATTTGTCACCCTTCAGCCCCGTAAGGGGATCCTTTACCGGGCCAGACTGAGACGGTCTCCACTCTTCAGGATGGCGGTCGTGGAGGTCGTGGTCTCGACCCGAGTGGGCATCGTAGGTCGGTTGTCAGCCGAGCTCGGCTCGGCGGCGAGGCTCGGCTCCGTACTCTGACCACCCGCCTGGGTAGAGACGGCCCTGGCCGAGTCCTGCATGCTCGAGAGCGAGAAGGTTGTGGCAGGCCGTGACGCCTGAGCCACAGTAGKAGATGACGGCAGTAGCGTCTTCGATCCCAATCTTCGCAAACGCTCGTCGGACCTCTGCGATCGGGCGCAGGCGTCCATCGGGGGCGAGGTTCCCACGGCAAGGGACGTTCACTGCGCCAGGGATGTGTCCGGCTTGGGGATCGGTGGGCAGCTGGAGGCTTCCGTCGAAGCGTTCGGCATTGCGGGCGTCGACGATGATMCCGGCAGCCCCTGCCGTGATGTCCTCAAGCTGGGCGAGACGGGCCTCGGGCCACGGAGACGGCGTGAAGGTCGCGGGCGTCGGCTTCACGGGCGTCGTCTCCAGCGGTCCCGTCCATGCGGCGAGCCCGCCGTCGAGCAGCGCCGCCCTATGCCCGAGCGCACGCAGCATCCACACGAGCCGCGCGGCGATGACTCCCCCCGCGTCGTCGTAGGCGACGACGGTCGTGTCGTCGCCGATTCCCAGGGATGACATTCCATGTGCGAACACTTCAGAGTCGGGAAGCGGGTTCAGCCCGTGTGGTCCAGAACTGCCCGACAACCATGCGTCCAGGTCCACGAACACCGCATCTGGAAGATGCCCGCCGTCGTACGCTGCACGGCCCGACGCACCGTCGAGGTACCAGCGAACATCAGCGGTGACAACATTACTTCGGTGCGCCTTCAGCCACGCGGCATCAACAAAGGGTGGAAGATCTTCTTCGGTCATCCGGCTGTCGTCCATACAGTGCAGGCTAGATGACGTGTCCATACTTTGAGCAAAAATGTCCCATTATATGGACATCCTGCAGAGGATGCGCCGCACCACTGCGGGCGCCCGTAGGCCGGTCCCCCACCGCGACACCCTAGGCCCGCTCCCCCGCCTGTGACTGTTGGTTGAGTAAGGCGGTTAATTCACTGGTCGGAATGGCGGTTTTGGTTTTGTCAGTAGAAGGTGAGGGGTGCAGATTGGGCAGGAGCTTTCCGCGCTTCACTCATCGAGGGGAAATGTGGGGCGTCAGAAGCCCGTTGCAGGATCCTGGATAACTTGAGKGGGGAACTTGTGGATGGCGCTCGAAGCGCTCTGGTTCAGGTGGGTTTCTGCGCAGGAGTCCTGGCGAKAGAGGTCATGGATTTGCGATCTCGAGGGCCTGCGCCGCTGCTATGCCGTCGAGGATGAGCTTCAGTCCGAAGTCGAACTCGTGGCCGTAGGCGTAGCCCGGCTGCAGGATCAGGCTGACAGCCATGTCGGCAAGGTTGGAAAACGCCTGCGCCATCTGCTTTTGCTGCGCCATGATGTCTTTTGTCGCGCCGCCGACGTCGCCCGCCGCGTCGAGGGGCAGCGACGCCTCCTGCTGCGCGAAGCCGTGCACATAGCTGTCGAGAATCGACATGGCGTGGCCGGTCAGGGGCATCGATAATCCTGCCGCGCGCAGGCAGCCGATCACGGAGTCCAGGTGACCTAGCGTCGCCGCCCCAGGCGAKGTTCGGGCCTTGATGCTGATCGCCCAGGGATGCTGCGCCAAAACGCTGCGCATCGACTCCGCTCGCTCTTGCATGGCCGTGCGCCACTCGTCACCGGCGCGCGGGGTCGAGAACTCGGAGTACACGACATCGAGCATCCCGTCGAGAATATCGTCTTTGCTCTTGACKTGGTAATAGAGCGACATCGCCTCGATGCCCAGTTCTGTKGCGAGCTTGCGCATGCTCAGCKACTCGATACCTCCGGCATCGGCGAGGGTCACCGCTACCCGGATGGCCCGCTCCCGGGTGACCGGTTCTCTAGGTTCTGACTTTGCCATAGCCCTACCTTACATCGTATGGTACGCTTTTGTCATTCGACCTTACACCGTATGGTTAGCGTCGGTTTCAAGACAGGACACACCATGATCAGCGCACGCAGAACCGCCCGCACCGTCGGCACGCTCATGCTCGCCGGCTTCCTCCTCTACGGCATCGGAAGCTCCATCGCTAGAACCGCCTCCCCCGGCGCACTCCTCACCACCGGCACGGTGATGATGCTGCTCAACTCGGCGGCCGTCATCTCCATCGGTGCGCTCATGCGGCCGGTCCTGCGCCCACACGCCCCGGCAACCGCCGTCGGCTACCTCGCCACCCGCATCTTCGAGGGCGCGTTCCTCGCGGTCGGCGCGATCGCCCTGCTCGTCGGAGCCGCCAACACCAACTTCCTCGCATACAACATCGCGATGGCCGGCCTCGGTATCGGAAGCCTGTTCTTCTGCGTCGCTCTCTACCGCTCGCGCCTCGTGCCGCGGTTCCTCGCGGTCTGGGGATTCGTCGGCTACGCGTCGTTCGCGGCCGGATGCTTCCTCGAACTCGCCGGAGTCGCCGGCGCCGGGCTCGTCTCCACCATTCCCGGTGGCCTGTTCGAAATCTTCTTCGCCATCTGGCTCATCGCGCGCGGYTTCGGCTCAACCGCGGCCATCACGGTCACGACTCCCGCCTGACCACCCCCTGGATGACGGGTAGCATCCGTACCTCGCCCGCGAAATTAGAAATTAAGCGCGGCATTACCCCCACCCCGCCGCCAAGCCCGCACAAACGGCGCGAGTCATCCCAACGGCCAACCCACCTTCGAAGGAACATGACATGGCCACCACCGTGCGGATTCCCGTAGGACACACCCGCAAACTGTCCGAAGTGCCCTATTCGCTACGGTCTAAAACGACCGTATTTGCAGTGGTGAATGCGGTGCGTGTGAGTAGCKGCCATGTCTGTGATTCGCAGCGATAAGTGGCGGCGTATTCCCGACGCTAAATGTCACATCTGGTGCCCGTAAGCGGATCGTCTACTGCACCAAGCAGTCMCACGATGAAGCATCTCCCTCACGGGAGCCCAGCGCGACACGCAGCCCTGGGAACGCCGCTACGGAGCGCTGCGGCTCTCCACACTTGCAAGAATGGGCGCATGGCTGAGTCGAAAAGTTCCGGGTCCAAGTTCACCGCTGAGGAGCGGGCCGCCATGAAACAGCGCGCCAAAGAGCTAAAGGAGCAGCAGAGCTCGGCCGTGGCCTTACAGTCGGTTCTCGACAAGATCGCCTCGCTTGACGAGCCGGACAAGACTAACGCGGAGCGCATCCACGCGATCGTCACCGACGCGGCGCCGTCGCTGAGCCCCAGGCTTTTCTACGGCAGCCCCGGTTACGCGGATGCGCAGGGCAGGGTCATCCTCTTCTACCAGGAGCGAGCCAAGTTCAAGGCGCGCTACGGAAATCTCGCCTTCTTCGGAGCCGCACAACTGGACGACGGAACCATGTGGCCCACCGGATTCGCGATCACAGAAATTTCACAATCCGATGAAAAAGTGATCGCTGAGCTGGTACGCAAGGCCACCGGCCAGCTCTKATTGCACCGGCCTGAAACCGGTTCAGGGGCCGCCACATGTGGGTGTACCCCCGGCAACTGAGGACAGGGAGAGTGTTCGCAGGCCGATCCCCTTACGGGCTGCAGGGTGACAAATAGCGCCGCAAAAAGACCGCCATTTACCGCCGAAAGTCACAGCCCACCGATGTCATTTTCCGAAGTCGTCTGCACGGAACGTCAGGAGTCCTCTGCACTACAGGAACAGCTCATCTGGGGCGGGGCGGGTCGAGCAAGGATCCAGCGGGCCCGCCTGATTGGTGGTGCGGTTTGGCTAATTCGTTGGTGAGGCGTGCATGCCACAATGAGGCCCATGACTCGAATCCTCATGATCGGCATCCACGCGCGAGCCCTCGACTATAGCAAGCTGCCTCCTGGCCTCGACGAGGCCACGATGACCGAACGGATCGAAGCGGGGTTCGGGGCCACTACGGCCGCCGGCTTCGACGCCGTCAACTRCCTGATCGGCACCTCCCCGGACGAGGCCGAAGCAGAGATTCGCTMGGCGTTMGGTCGTGATMGTTTCGGCCTCGTGATGATCGGGGGCGGCATCAGGATGATCCCGGAGTACACCGAGCTCTTCGAACGGATCATCAACGTGTGCAATGCGGAATCGCCCGGAATCACCTTCTGCTTCAACACATCGCCCGAGACGACTCTGGACGMGTTGGAGCGTCACGCCCAKCCGTGAACGTCTGCGACGCAATCCGGTGCGTCGACTAGCCTCGGCGTTTCGTGTCGGCGGTCATGAGATGCGCCTCTGCTCACGTGCGKCTGCGATGTATTGGGAATAGGTGCTCGCCTTACGGGCACTGTTGCGACACGGAGCGACCAAGAAACGCCGCCACAGAGCGACCAACTCCACACGTGCAGTGTTTCGTGCAAAGGTCAGTGTCGGCGTTCCGCGAATTGGCGCGGCGTCAGGAGCCGCGGACGATGCGGTGTGGCCAGCGCACGAATACGACCGTTACTGGTCACGCTCACTCGCGGGGGCGCCCGGTAAAGGATCCCTCACCGTGCACTTGCAGCCCGGTCAKGCGTAGCTGGCGGTCCTGGCGTTGCCGTCGAGTTGGATTCGACCCCCATAGGGGAGGATCCACTGAGGTCGGGTGTGCCCGAAGGGCACTCCGATGCAAACGACGGCGTCCGGGTTGTATCGCCCGATTTCGGTGCTGACCACGTCCCGCTGCGCCGCGCACAGCCGGGCCCGTTCGGCGGCAGGGGGAACCTGCCCGTGGCTGCTGACGGGAGGCCGGGCGACCATCACGCCGTCGACCGCCCCCAGCACACCTCGCTCGCCCAGCGCCCGCACCCACCGCTTAACCCAATCTGCCGGAGCGAGCAGTTCGCTGGTTTCCAGGATCAAGATGCCGCCCCGCAGMGCGTCGACGCTGGGCAGCCTATCGGCGAGGGCGAGTTGGTCCAGGACTTCGATGCATCCACCCCAAGTTGGACCGGCGACCTTGCGTGCGGGACCTGTCCACGCCCAGGGCTCGGTGGATTCACGGTCGCCATATTCGACGAGTGCCCGCTGGTCGCGCCAATCCGGCCCAAAGTCCTCCGACTCCCCGGGATCCGTGACTTCGAGTTCACTTCCGGTAAGCAGCGCAGCCCGCAGGGAAGCGAGGTGAACGGCGTCCGCCCCCGGTCCGGCTCCGAGGTGGACCTGGGTCGAACCGCCGTAATAGGCGCGGATCCCGAGGGACCACAGCCAGTTGAGCAGGTTGGTGTTGTCGCTGTATCCGATGAAGATCTTGGGATTGGCGGCGGCTGCCGGTTCGTCGAGATGAGGTATGACAGTGATCTGGTCGTCGCCGCCGATGGTGGCGAGAATGGCTCGGATGCTGGGATCGGCGAATGCCGCATTGACGTCGGCCGCACGTTCTTGGGGACTGGATCCGAGCTTGCGGGTCGTGGGGAACTCCACCGGGTCAGACCAGTAACCGCGGTGAGCCTACGCATCGCCTGCTCATGCACGGCCGGAGCGATTCCGGGCGCCGCGAATGCTGGGGAGAGAACCGCCACCCGATCACCCCTAGCGAGCTTCGGTGCGGACAAGTTCGGCTGCGAATAATCCATACACTCATCGAACCAGATGGTCCCCGGATCGATTCTTCTTGTCGACCCGGCGTGCCGATGGAGGATCCTTAAGCGTGCGCGGCGCTGGGCGACTTTATCTGCTTCAAAGGTGGCTCTGTCGCGCCTGCACGCGGCGCAGCATAGCCTCCATGCATACTCCTGCCCAAAGGAGCCCGAAAATAATCGCCGCCGTCGGCAACATGAGGATATCGACGCCAGGCGCGGCAGTGGTGTCTTGGCKGTCAAGAGTCTCGAACATCAAGTAAGAATCGAGACTGACAATGCCAATGACGATCATCGCCGGCGGTGAACCGGKAGGCTCCCTGAGGGGAGCCACAATAGCGCTGCGTGAACTGGTGCTGTGCGCCGAGCAGTTCCGCAACGTGCACGCGGGCKAGCTCCACCTGGCGGCCAGCGAAGTGACAGCCCTTGGCCACCTGTACAGGGTGGGCCCGCTGTCCCCGAAAGACCTGGCGKCCGTGCTCGGCATCACCTCCGGGACCATGACCGCCATGCTGGACCGGGTCGAGAAAGCCGGGTTCCTGACCCGCAGCAACAACCCGCAGGACAGGCGCTCCCTGGTCATCACCATCACCCCCGCCGGCCAGCACGCGCTGGCCTGGCTGCACGAAAAATTCGATGAGGCCACCCGCCGTGCCCTCGAAGCGGTACCCGKAATCAGCGCCGACGAACTCAAAGGCGCCCTCGAAGCCGTAAGCCGCAGCCTCGGGGAAGATGTTCGGGCGGCAGAACAGTTCGGCGGACGGCACCAAGCCGGCCCCGCGCCATCTGACGACCCTTCGAAAGCCGGGGATAGCCGGAGCGGCCTGCGCGTCGTGAGGGCGGGGGGTAGGATCACGTCATGGGGACTGTCAGCACATACCTCAGCACGATCGAGGGTGCCGATCGCGCGGCCCTTGAACGCGTTTACGCGATCGCACGCGAAGTCGTGCCCGAGGCCGAGGAAGGCACGAGCTACGCCATGGCCGCGCTTATTTACCGTGGCAAGGGGCTTATCGCCACAGTGCGGGCAAAGAAGTTCCTGGCGCTCTACCCATACAGTGGCGCGGTTTTGGCGGCTAATCTCGGTGTGMTGGAAAATTTCGAGACGACGAGCGGAAGCGTCCACTATTCCGCGGAACAGCAAGTTCCGGACGCCGCGTTGCGGCTCATTGTCCTGGCGCGGCGAGCCGAAATTGATGCAAGAGCCTCATAGGCGACCGTTGCTGGCTGCCCTGGGATCTTAGTTGCTGACAGACCGGCCCTGCACAACCGAACTGGCCCGCCCCGGCGGCGTATCCGACGGGCCCGGTTTCGACCGTGACTTTGCATCAACAGCCAACGCAACTCCTGAAGATAATCAGGTGTTGCGATGATCGTTAGAATCCACCGCCCACGAAACGGCTCACGTTTCGACCAGCGCTGACAA
>NZ_JBFTHK010000178.1:0-8540 GCF_056394205.1 Arthrobacter sp. 10T413_2
CCCGAGTACTGGGGGAGGACCTCGGTGATGCCGAACTCCGGCGAGACCCGAGTACTGGGGGAGGACCTCGGTGATGCCGAACTCCGGCGAGAAGTAGGCGATGCAGGACGGGGCGCCGTCGCCAAGGCTCTGGTACCAGCGCGGCTGCTCCAGATAGCGGTCGAGKTCGTCGGCGGCGGCATGGACACGCCCCACCACGTCCTGGTCCGCCGCGAGGCGCTGCAGCTCTTCCCGGCTGACCAGGCCCAGGAACGTCACGGGGTCGTGGGCGCTCTCTGCCCAGATCCCGGGGTTGAGCTCCTCAAAAAGCTCCCGGGTGGGCCGATGCCAGGACCACCGAAGATTGGTGGCGAGCCGGGCCAACGGCCGGATGGACTCCGGAAGAACGGTTCGGACAGTAAATCTGCGGATTGCCTTCACCAGCGAAACACTAACGGACAACTCGGTGCCCCGGAACCGCTTTAAGATTCTTTCCGGTAAATGACGGATATCGGTCCGACTGGAACCGGAAACCTCTCACAAAACGTTCGAGGCCTTAGCATTCTGGCCGTTTTGTAGATAACGTCGAGCCTGTGACGAATAACTCGCGAACCAGTGCCCTGTCCAAGCAAAAGCCCAAGGCCCTGATCACGGATGGCCTTCGATTTGGCCGATTTCCGATCACCGCCGTGCAGCCGTCGGTAGAAGACGGAAAGTTCCCGGCCAAAGCTGTTGCGGGCGAATCCATTRTGGTRGGAGCCACCGCGTTCCGGGAGGGACACAACCAGCTCGGCGTCAGCGCCGTCCTGCTCGACCCCCGCGGCAAAGAGCGCCAGCGGGTCCGCCTCGCACCGCCGCGCGGACCGCGCGGCATGGGCACCGACCGCTGGGAAGGCCTCCTGACCCCGCCCGCCACCGGCAAGTGGTCCTTCGTCATCGAGGCATGGCACGACCGCTACGGCACCTGGCACCACAACGCCGAGGTCAAGGTGGAGGCCGGCATTGACGTCGAGCTCATGCTGGCCGAAGGCGCGGCCCTGCTGGCGGAAGCCTCCGAGGACGCCTCGCGACCTTCCGCCGACCGCCGGACGCTGCGGATGGCCGTCGTCGTGCTCTCCGACACCGCCCGGACACCGGAGGAGCGCCTCGCCGCCGGCTTCAGCGACGAGATCGCCGCCGTCGTCGAACGCCAGCCCATCCRCGAACTCGTGACGGTCTCCGAACCGTACCCGCTGCTGGTGGAGCGTGCGCTCGCCGGCTGCGGCTCCTGGTACGAATTCTTTCCACGCTCCGAAGGTGCCGTGCGCAACCACGACACCAGCGAGTGGACCTCCGGCACCTTCCGCACCGCCGCGAAACGCCTTGACGCCGTCGCCGCCATGGGCTTCGACATCATCTACATGCCGCCGATCCACCCGATCGGTGTCCAGCACCGCAAGGGGCCGAACAACACCCTGATTCCCGGACCGCACGATCCCGGCTCCCCGTGGGCCATCGGGTCCAAGGACGGCGGCCACGACGCGATCCACCCGGACCTGGGCACCTTCGAAGACTTCGACGCCTTCGTGGCCCGGGCTGAGGAACTGGGGCTCGAAGTCGCCCTGGACCTGGCCCTGCAGGCCGCGCCGGACCACCCGTGGGTGCAAAGCCACCCGGAATGGTTCACCACCCGGGTGGACGGCAGCATCGCCTACGCGGAAAACCCGCCCAAGAAATACCAGGACATCTTCCCGCTGAATTTCGACAACGACCCCGCGGGGCTGTCCAACGAAATTCTGCGGATCGTGCTGCTGTGGGTCAGCCACGGCGTCAAGGTCTTCCGGGTGGACAATCCGCACACCAAACCTGTGTGGTTCTGGGAATGGCTGATTGGCAAGGTCAATAAGAAGCATCCCGACGTCGTTTTCCTGGCCGAGGCGTTCACCCGCCCGGCCATGATGCACGCCCTCGGCCGGGCCGGCTTCCAGCAGTCCTACACCTACTTCACCTGGCGGAACACCAAGGAAGAACTGGAGGAGTACTTCCAGGAGGTCAGCCACGAGTCACCGGCCTACTTCCGGCCGAACTTCTTCGTCAACACCCCGGACATCCTCACCGAGTACCTTCAGTTCGGCGGACCGTCGGCGTTCAAGATCCGCGCCGCGCTGGCCGCAACGGCCAGCCCGATCTGGGGCGTGTACGCCGGCTTTGAGCTCTACGAACACGTGGCGCGTCCCGGCGCCGAAGAATACATCGACAACGAGAAATTCGAGTACAAGTCCCGCGACTGGGATGCGGCGGCCGAAACCGGGCGCAGCCTGGCGCCGTACCTGACCCGGCTCAACGAGATCCGCCGCGCGCACCCGGCCCTCGGGGACCTCCAGAACCTCACGCTGCACCAGAGCACGGACACGTCCACCGTGGTGTACTCCAAGCACAAGACCCTCCCCGACGGGACCAAGGACACCTTGATCATCGTCGTCAACGTGGATCCGCACGGCACCCGGGAGAGCACCGTGTCCTTGGATCTGCCGGCGCTGGAACTGGACCCGGAGAGCTTCACGCGCAACGGCCGTTTCATGGTCGATGACTTGCTGACCGGCGAGAGCTGGGAATGGGGGGAGTACAACTACGTCCGTMTGGACCCGCACGTCGAGCCCGCCCACATTCTTAGCATCCGGAGGTAGTGCCAGTGAGTTTTAGCCCGCAGAACCCCAGCCAGCACTTCAGCCCGAGGGGAAGCTTTGAACTGAACGCTCCAGGCCTCCAGCACGACCCCCTCTGGTACCGCAAAGCGGTGTTCTACGAGGTCCTGGTCCGGGGCTTCGCCGACGGAAACGGGGACGGCTCGGGCGACTTTCACGGACTGATCGAGAAACTGGACTACCTGCAGTGGCTGGGCGTGGACTGCCTCTGGCTCCCTCCGTTCTTCCAGTCACCGCTGCGCGACGGCGGCTACGACATCTCGGACTACAACTCCGTCCTGGACGAGTTCGGGACCATCAGTGACTTCAAGCGGCTCGTGGCGGAGGCCCATGCCCGCGGCGTCCGGGTGATCATCGACCTTCCGCTGAACCACACCTCGGACCAGCACCCCTGGTTCCAGGAGTCGCGCAAGGATCCGGACGGGCCCTTCGGGGACTTCTACGTCTGGAGCGACACGGACGAGAAGTATGAAGACGCCCGCATCATCTTCGTGGACACCGAGGAATCCAACTGGACCTTCGACCCCATCCGCCRGCAGTTCTTCTGGCACCGGTTCTTCAGCCACCAGCCCGACCTGAATTTCGAGAACCCCAAGGTCATTGACGCGCTCTTCGACGTCGTCCGGTTCTGGCTGGACCAGGGCATCGACGGCTTCCGCGCGGACGCCATCCCGTACCTGTTTGAGGAGGAGGGCACCAACTGCGAGAACCTGCCGCAGACCCACGAATTCCTCCGCAAGCTGCGCAAGATGGTCGATGAAAGCTACCCGGGCCGCGTGATCATTGCCGAGGCCAACCAGCCGCCCGCCGAAGTGGTGGAGTACTTCGGCACCGAAGAGGAACCGGAATGCCACATGGCGTTCAACTTCCCGATCATGCCGCGGCTGTACTACGCGCTGCGGGACCAGAAGGCGTCGCCCATCATCGAGACGATGAAGGACACCCCGGACATTCCCGAAGGCGCCCAGTGGGGCACGTTCCTGCGCAACCACGACGAACTGACGCTGGAAATGGTCACGTCCGATGAACGCGCCGCGATGCTGGGCTGGTACGCGCCGGATCCGCGCATGCGCGCCAACATCGGCATCCGGCGCCGGCTGGCCCCGCTGCTGGATAACTCCCGCTCCGAAATCGAGCTCATCAACGCCCTGCTGCTGTCCCTGCCGGGCAGCCCGTTTCTGTACTACGGGGACGAGATCGGCATGGGGGACAACATCTGGCTCGAGGACCGCGACGCCGTCCGCACCCCGATGCAGTGGAACCCGGACCGCAACGCCGGGTTCTCCAACGCGGACCCCGGAAAGCTCTACCTCCCGGTGATCCAGTCGCTGGTCTACAACTACAGCATGGCCAACGTGGAGGCCGAGGCCGCACATTCGGGGTCGTTGCTGCGCTGGACCCGTCAGATCCTGAGCGTCCGCAAGAACCACCCGGCCTTCGGTCTGGGCGGATTCAAGCATGTGGAAGCCGACCACGACGTCGTCCTCGCGTACCTGCGCGAGCTCCCGGAAGGCAACGCCGCCGGTGAGGACGCCGAGACCATCCTGTGCGCCTTCAACCTCTCGCAGCACCCCGTGGCAACCACCCTGCGCGTGCCGAAATTCGCCGGCCGGGGACTCCGGGACGTGTTCGGCGGCCAGGCGTTCCCGGCCATCGGCGAGGACGGAACGCTGACGTTGACCCTGGGCAGCCACGATTTCTTCTGGCTGCGGATCCGCTCCGCAGCATCCAACCCGGCATCCCCGTTCACTCAGGCGATGCCTATCCTGTCCATCGAAGGCTGAGATGACCCGACCGACCCTTGCCCCGGCCCTGAGCGCACTGCTTGGCGCCTCGCTTCCGCGCCAGCGATGGTTCCCCGTCAAAAGTGCGGAGTTCAGCTTCGAACCGGCGGGCGGTCTGCGCCTCGAGACCGGCGGCGGGGAAGCCGCTCCCGGCACGGCGGTGTGCGAGGTGTTCCTGCTGGCGGTGTCCTATCCAACCCCCGACGGCAGCCGGACCGACATCGTGCAGGTGCCGCTCAGTTTCCGCACGGAACCGCTGCCTGGTGGCGAGCGTGCGCTGATCGGCGAACTTCCCGGCGCGCGCGATGACGCTGCACACCGCTGGGTGTACGACGGCGTCCACGATGCCTCCTTCGTCGCCGCGTGGCTGGAGCTCATCCGCGACGGCGGAAGCACGCCGTCGGGAAACGCGACCGGCCACCTGGTGGAGTCCGGCTACCGCCTGCCGTTCGCGACGGGCAAGGTGAAGGTCCTCGCCGGGGAGCAATCGAACAGTTCGGTGATAGTGGACGACGGCGGTTCGGCCGCCATCGTGAAGTTCTTCCGGGTGCTGTGCGAGGGCCAGAACCCCGAGGTMGAAATCGGCGCGGCGCTAACGGCGGGGCGCACCGAGGAAGTCCCGGCGACCCTCGKCTGGGTCACGGGCGAATGGGAGACTCCTGCGGCCGCGCTCGGTGTGGACCCGTCCGCTGCTGTCCGTACCGCCCGTGGCGAGCTCGCCGTCGCGCACGAGTTCCTTTCCGGCGGGCTCGATGCCTGGCGGCTCGCCGTAGACGCGGCCAGCCGGGGGATCGGGTTCACTGCCGAGGCCCGTGCCCTGGGCGCTGCGACGGCCACGGTGCACCGGCGGCTCGCCCAAGCGCTGGGGACCGCCACCGAATCCGCGCCGGGCGAGGACATCGCCCCSGGAGTAGCCCAGCGGGTGCGCCAGTCCTGGGCCCAGGCCGGCAACGCCGTCGGACCGTACGAGGACCGGCTGGACCGGCTCCTCGGCCGGCTTGAAGGCACCAGCGCCGGGCGGCTGCAGCGCATCCACGGCGACCTCCATCTCGGACAGATCCTGCAGGTTCCGGGCAGTAGCGTCCCGGGCGAGCCCGGGGCTGCGCCGCGCTGGGCCATCCTCGACTTCGAGGGTGAGCCGCTGCGCCCGATCTCCGAACGCAATTTTCCCGACGTCCCGCTGCGCGACGTCGTCGGCATGCTGCGGTCCTTCGACTACGCCGCCGGCGCCGCCGTCCGCGAGAACCCCGGTGCCGTGGTGCCGGGGACATGGGTGGATGACTGCGCCGAGGCCTTCCTGGCCGGCTACGCCGAAGTCATTCCCGGCAGCATCGACCGCGACTCGCCGCTCTTTGTGGCGCTGTGGCTCGACAAAGCACTCTACGAAGTCATCTACGAACTAAGGAACAGGCCGGACTGGCTCTCCATACCGGTGAACGCATCGCGTCGTCTCCTTGGCAGTACAGGTTCCGGCGTCGCCGCCGAAGCCACAGCGGAAGGTATAAAAATGACAGGATCAGCACGTATCGATMGGCCCGGCGCACMATTGCCCGTGGACGGCGAGACTCTTGCGAGGGTCGCATCCGGCGAACACCACGCGCCCCACTCAGTCCTGGGTGCCCACCTTGATGACCACGGCCACGTCACGATCCGGACCGTGAAGCACCTGGCGGAGGCAGTTTCTGTCGTGACGTCGGCAGGTGCTGTGCCCATGACGCACGAATMGGGCGGCGTGTGGGTGGCTGTGATGGAACCGCTCGAGCGTGGCCACGTGCCGGATTACCGCCTCGAAGTGACCTACAAGGACCACGAACCGCAGGTCATGGACGACCCCTACCGCTACCTGCCGACCATCGGCGAAATCGACCTGCACCTGATTGGTGAGGGCCKGCACGAGCGGCTGTGGGAGGCCCTMGGCGCGCACGTCCAGCACTACAAGTCCTCCCTCGGCGACGTCGACGGCGTGTCCTTCGCCGTCTGGGCCCCGAATGCCCAGGCGGTGCGGGTGAAGGGCGACTTCAACGGCTGGGACGGCCGGGAACACTCCATGCGCTCGCTGGGTTCCAGCGGCGTGTGGGAGCTCTTCATTCCCGGCGTCGTAGCAGGGGCGTGCTACAAGTTTGAGATCCGGACGCGGCACGGCTACTGGGTGGAAAAAGCTGACCCGCTGGCCTTCGGAACCGAGGTCCCCCCGCTGACGGCGTCCCKCGTGGTCGAGCCCTCCTATGTGTTCAAGGACGCCGAGTGGATGCAGGCCCGCGCCGGCCGCGATCCGCACAACTCGGCCATGAGCGTGTACGAGGTCCACCTCGGCTCGTGGCGGGTGGGACTGGGCTACCGCGAACTGGCCAAGGAACTCGTGGAGTACGTCAAATGGCTCGGCTTCACCCACGTGGAGTTCATGCCCGTGGCCGAGCACCCCTTCGGCGGCTCCTGGGGCTATCAGGTCACCTCCTACTTTGCCCCGACCTCACGTTTCGGGCACCCGGACGAATTCCGGCACCTCGTCGACGAGCTCCACCAGGCCGGCATCGGCGTCCTCCTGGACTGGGTCCCGGCGCACTTCCCCAAGGACGAATGGGCCCTGGCGCGGTTCGATGGCGAGGCCCTGTACGAGCACGCCGACCCGAACCTGGGCGAGCACCCGGACTGGGGAACGCTGATCTTCGACTTCGGCCGCACGGAAGTCCGCAACTTCCTGGTGGCCAATGCCCTGTACTGGCTCGACGAATTCCACATCGACGGGCTGCGCGTGGACGCCGTCGCCTCCATGCTGTACCTCGACTACTCGCGTGAGGAGGGGCAGTGGCGGCCCAACCGTTTCGGCGGACGCGAGAACCTGGAAGCGATCTCCTTCCTGCAGGAGGTCAACGCCACGGTCTACAAGACGCACCCCGGCGCCGTCATGATTGCCGAGGAGTCCACTGCCTTCCCAGGTGTCACCGCACCCACCAGCGGCGGCGGCCTGGGCTTCGGCCTCAAGTGGAACATGGGCTGGATGCATGACTCGCTCCAGTACATGGCGGAGGACCCGTACAACCGCAGGTGGCACCACGGCACCATCACCTTCTCGATGGTCTATGCCTACTCGGAGAACTTCCTCCTGCCGATCAGCCACGACGAAGTTGTGCACGGCAAAGGCTCCATGCTGCGCAAGATGCCCGGCGACCGGTGGCAGCAGCTGGCCAACCTCCGCGCGTTCCTGGGGTACCAGTGGGCGCACCCCGGCAAGCAGCTGATCTTCATGGGCACGGAATTCGGCCAGGAAGCGGAGTGGTCAGAGCAGTACGGCCTGGACTGGTGGCTCGCCGACATCCCGGCGCACAACGGCATGCAGCTCCTGACCAAGGACCTCAACGAGCTGTACCGTTCCACGCCGGCCCTGTACGAGCGGGACAACCAGCCGGAGGGTTTCCAGTGGATCAACCGGGGAGACTCGGACCGCAACGTGCTGACGTTCATCCGCCGCGATGCTGACGGCAACCCGCTGGTCTGCGCCGTGAACTTCTCCGGCGGCCCGCACACCGACTATGTCCTGGGCGTCCCGTCTGCCGGCGCATGGCAGGAAGTGCTCAACACCGACGCCGCCGGCTATGGCGGTTCCGGTGTGGAAAACACCGGAACTCTGACTGCCGCGGACGAAGGCATCGACGGTCAACCGGCGTCGCTCACCGTGACGCTGCCCCCGCTCGGGGCCGCCTACTTCAAACCGCTGGCGTAGGAACCGCCCGGGCGAAGCCGGCGGGGGAGCGCGGTCAGCCTCGCGTGGTGAACCCGAGCGGCGCAAGCCCTGCGTGAGCATCTGGGAGAAGCCCGGAATCCCCGTGATTCCGGGCTTTTCCGCGCCCCCTTCGAGGCGGCTTTGTCAGCGGGGCCAAGTGGTGGTAGAGTTTATTTCCGCGCTGCTCCCCGGAGTTGAACGGCCACCAAGACCCAGAAGCCTATGGCAAGACTGAGTCGGGACCGCCGATTTGACAAGGGTGAAGCGGCCGGGTAAGTTTGAAAAGTTGCTCCGGAGCGATCCGCGACTGAATGTTGGTTGTGGTGGTGCCGGGTGTGTCTGTTGTTTGAGAACTCAATAGTGTGCCAAGTT
>NZ_JBFTHK010000179.1:0-8444 GCF_056394205.1 Arthrobacter sp. 10T413_2
GGTCAAAGGTCCAGGACCGGGCATCGTGGGTGGGACCGGGCTGGCCGAGCGAGATGACGTCCTCCAGGCCCAGCAAACGGCGCACGATCACCGTGCGGTTGGCCCACGGGCAGGCACGTGCCGCGATGAGCCGGTAACGCCCCGGCTCGACGGGCCAGCCGGGTTCGCCGTTGCGGCCGGGGGCTCCGTCCCGGGTGATCMGGTCCTCGATGTAGTTGGTGTCACKGGTGAATTCCGCGCCGCCGGTCACGTACGCGCCTTTGGTGCTGAATCCGGGGTCGTCGGTGTGGGTAGTMTGGCTCATGGTCCCAGCCTACGGCGGGGAAATGACGTGTCCGAACAAGGCCGTGAACACCGGCGCCATCGGCTGCCACGCAAACCACCAAGCGACGGCCACCACGGCCGCGAAGAGGATAATCCACACCGCGGCCGGGACCKAGGTGGCCCGGGCCAGCAGATAGGCGTCCGACGTCGTGAGCCTGTCACGGTGCCGGAGATGGACGTTTGCCAGTTTGCCGAGGTCCCTGAYGGCGGCGACCAGAAGCGCCAGGCCCAACACGATCATGACGTGCCCGTTGAACACCGGCGGCACAAACAGCACCAGGAGCGCCGCGGCCAGCACGGCGGCGGCGGTGATGAGCAGGCCCGTGCCGTTGCKGAGGAACAGGAAGGACGCCAGGAGGATCAGGGTTCCCACGGACATCGCCGCAGGTCCCCAGCCGTTGAAACCGCACCAGACCATCACGGCGCCAACGACCGCGGGCACGGGGTAGCCCCAGAAGGTGGACCAGGCTGCGGAGGCACGGCTCCTGCTGAACGTCGTGGTGGTGCCGGAGTGATCCAGGCCCAGACGGATACCGCCGAGCCGCTGTCCGGTGGTGAGAGCGGCAAAGGCATGGCCGAGTTCGTGGGTCACCGTGGCGAGCAGTCCGAAGTAGCGCCAGGTGAGGCGGGGCAGGGACACGGCCACGGCCAGCAGGATCACCACGGCGAGCTCGGTGCTGGTCACGTGCGGGCTGGGGGCGTGGGCGAATCCGGCCACGATCCGCTCCCACCATGTCTGGGCCAGGTTCGGTTCCCCGGGCACGAGGAACCAGGTCATGGCCTGCCCGAGGCGTGCTGAAGGATCCGGTAGCGTTCGTCGTCAACCATAGGGTGCAAGGCTAGCGCGGACGCTGCGACAGCGTCGAAACGGATCCGGCTCAAGGCCGGGTGCGGCCGTGCACTACACACGCGGAGGAGCGGACGAACGGGCCGAAAGACCCGTCCGCACGGACATCCGTGTCCGTAAGGTGGAATCCGACCATCAATCCTGCCCAGTCAGGAGTCACTATGGACAATCCGGACGCCGCGGCCGCAACGCCGCGGAACACGCTGCCCGGGGACGCGGCCAATGAAGTCCGTGCCCTCGAGGCGGTCGAAAGCCATCATACGGCGATGCTCAAGCGCCTCGACGCCCTGACCGACGCTCTCATCCACGCCGTGACGGCGGGCAAGACCGTCGCCGAACACGAAGCCCACGAGGTCCTCGTGGAGTGGTGCGAAACCGACCTCCTCCCGCATGCGCTCGCCGAGGAGGGCCCGCTGTACGGGGGAGCGGAAGGCACGCCGGAGGCCCGGCTGCTCGTCACGGCCCTGCTGGCCGAACATCAGGCGATAGCTGGAGCGATCGACCAATTGCGCGGAGCCGGTGGCGTGGACGCCGCCGTCGCGGCCGGCACCCTGCGGGGACTCGTCGCCGTACATCTGGAGAAGGAGAACCGGCTCCTGCTGCCGTTCCTTGCGGGGCACCCGGACCTGTCGCTGGCGGTCGCCGTCGAGGGGCTCGAAGAACTAGTAGGTGAATCCCACATCCATGGAGGGGGCGCGGCCCGCGGGGGCAGCGTCTAGAGTGGGCGCATGGCGGACCGTACGCACCACGAGAACCTCGACTACTCCGTGCTCCCMGGGCACACAGACACCACAGACGCGCTCCTGCGCGAACTTGCCGCGGCCCATGGCGTCGGCACGACGTACTGGGGCTGGGACGGCATAGAGCGTTCCGTGGCCGCGGACACGCTCCGGGACGTCCTGGGAGCCTTGGGAGTCCCGGCCAACGGGATTGMGGAGCAGCAACGCTCGCTGGCGGAGTCCCGACTGGCGCCGTGGCGGCGCATCCTCCCGCCGGTCGTTGTACTCAGGGAGGGGGTGCCGGGGGAGGGACGCGATGTCCACGTCGATGTCCACGTCCCGCACGGAAGCCGCGTCCGCGTCTGGATCGACGCCGAGGACGGCAGCAGGCACGAGGCCGCCCAGCAGGAGAACTGGGAACAGCCCGTCGACGTCGACGGCGTCCTCACCGGCCGTGCGACCTTTGCCGTCCCCGGCCACATTGGCCTCGGCTGGCATACCCTGAGGGCGGACGCCGACGGCACGCTGGCCCAGTGTCCGCTGATCGTGACGCCGGGCCGGCTCCGGACCTCGGCCCGGCTCGCCGGACGTCGCTCCTGGGGGCTGACGGCCCAGCTTTACTCTGTGCGGTCCGCACGGTCGTGGGGGATTGGCGACTTTGCAGACCTCACCGACCTCGCCGTCGTCGCCGGTGAGCAGGGGGCGGGCTTTGTCCTGGTCAATCCGCTGCATGCCGCCGAACCGGTACCGCCTGTGGAAGACTCCCCGTACCTTCCMACCACACGGCGCTTTTTCAATCCCCTCTACCTTCGGGTCGAGGAAATCCCGGAATACGGTTACCTGGACGYTACCGGCCGGGCCGAGGTAGCGCGCCTTGCCGCGAGCCTGCAGGCAGCAAACCGGTCCCGGGACCTCCTGGACCGCAACGCCGCCTACGCGGCGAAGCTGGCCGCCCTCGAACTCGTGTATGCGGTCCGCCGGGGACCAGCCCGCAACCGGCAGTTCGCCGACTTCTGCGCCGAGCAAGGACAGGGACTCGAGGACTTTGCGCTGTGGTGTGCGCTCGCCGAACAACTACCGCCGTCGGCGCCGGAGTGGGCCGGGGCCGCGGCACACCCGGATTCACCGTACTGTGCCGAGCAGCGTTCAACGCTCGCCGCCCGGATGGATTTCCACCGCTGGCTCCAGTGGCTCTGCGACCAGCAGCTCGAGGCGGCACAGAGCTCGGCGCATCAGGCAGGGATGGAGATCGGCATAGTCCATGACCTCGCGGTCGGCGTGAAACCTGGCGGCGCCGACGCCTGGACCCTGGCCGGCGTCCTGGCCCGGGGCGTGAGCGTGGGCGCGCCGCCGGACATGTTCAACCAACAGGGCCAGAACTGGTCCCAGCCGCCGTGGCATCCGGGCAGGCTCGCCGAATCCGGGTACGCCGCCTACCGCGACATGCTCCGGACTGTGCTGCGGCACGCCGGAGGCATCCGCGTGGACCACATCCTGGGCCTGTTCCGGCTCTGGTGGATCCCCGAGGGCGCCGGCCCGGGCAACGGCACCTACGTCTATTACGACCACGAAGCCCTCATCGGTATCCTCGCGCTGGAGGCTCAGCGCGCCGGAGCGATCGTGATCGGTGAGGACCTGGGCGTGTTCGAACCCTGGGTCCGCGRCTATCTGGCCGAACGGGGGATCCTCGGCACCTCGATCCTCTGGTTCGAACATGACGCGAACGGCCCCATCCCGCCGGAACACTACCGCCAGCAATGCCTGACGAGCGTGAACACGCACGATCTTCCCCCGACGGCGGGCTACCTCGCCGGTGAGCACGTCACCTTGYGGGAATCGCTGGGGCTGTTGGGGCGCCCCGTGGATGAGGAGCGCGCCGAGGCAGCGGCCGAGCAGGAGGCCGTCCTGGCGCAGGTCAGGGCCCGCGGATTGCTGCCGGAAGGCGGCACGGATGTCCGGACGACGGTCGAGGCGCTCTATGCCTACACGGCGCTGGCACCGTCCGCGCTGCTGGGCGTGGCGCTCGTGGACGCCGTGGGGGAGTCACGGACCCAGAACCAGCCGGGCACCAGCACCGAGTATCCGAATTGGCGCATCCCGCTGGCCGGGCCCGAGGRCGTCGTCCTGATCGATGACCTGCCGGCCAATGAGCGCTTCCTGTCCCTCCTGGGCACGGTCCRGAGTGCACTCCATTGCGCCACTGATGAGTGATCTGCTCAACCAGTAGATCAGGTGTTTCCCGGCCTACACACAGGAACTGGTGCCCATAATGGTCCCGAAGCTCCGGTCAACCGCTATTTGGTCGGAGCTTCGCCACGTCCGAGTGCACCCGGCTGTCTCCGGTGAAGCTAAGCCTTGTCCTCGACGAGGATGACCAGGGTCTCGGGCAGTACGCCGTCGTAGGCCATCGCCTCGCCCATTGCTTCGCTTTGCATCGCAGCCTTGAATGCGTCCACGTCAGGAACGTCCATCATTACCGCAACGTGCTTGGGGTTCTGCGGGTCGACGAACGTGCGGATGTTGGTGACGCCAAGAGGGCCGAACACCTCTTCGCGCTTGGGTGAGGCAAGCCAATGATCCTTGTCCTTGATGTCGTGGTGGCCGATTATGGTTGGCATGGCGCATCCTCTCTTAGGGGGCAGCGGTCCGCAGGCCCACTGCGCCGAAGGCTACTCGCCGCTCCATATCCGGGCAAGACTATTTTCTTGCCGCATGCGGCCGGGGTCGGCGTGCCTTCTGAATGGCCGTGCTCCACAGGATGGCCGCCCGATTCGTCTACCGGGTTTCCCGGACACTCTCCTGCGATAAGGGCCTTTGGGCACAGGCCGGGCGGGCGTGGACATTCCTACAATGAAGCATGGCCGCCGACGTAACCGAGGTGGAACACAAGTACAGTCCGGCGGAGTCCGCTGCACTTCCGCAGCTGGCCGCTCTTCCGGGAGTGGACCGCGTGGGCGTGGCCGCCATCGAGGAGCTGGACGCTGTCTATTTCGACACCGAAGAACTGGCACTGGCCGCTCAGCGGATCACCCTGCGGCGGCGCACCGGCGGCCAGGATGCGGGGTGGCACCTGAAGCTCCCGCTMGCCGCGGAGGGACGCCGTGAAATCACGGAGCCGCTTGGAAGCGATGAGGGTCCGGTCCCGGAGCGCCTGCGTCAGTTGGTGCAGGTTCACGCCCGGAGTCACGKGCTGGTGCCGGTCGCACGGCTCAAGACCCGGCGGAACTCGATTCCCCTGTATTCCGCCCAAGGCACCGTCCTGGCCTCGTTCAGCGACGACCGTGTGGAGGCGCAAACCTTCCTGACCCCCGCGGAACGGTCGCGGTGGCGGGAATGGGAAATTGAACTCGTCGACGGCACCAGACAGCTGCTGGCCGATGCGGATGATGTGCTCGCCGCAGACGGAGTCCCCGTGGCCACCGCGCCGTCCAAGCTGGCCAGGGCGCTCGGTCCGAACGTACCCGTGAGTCACGCAGCGGTGCCCAACCCGCGCCGGCACGGGCCGGCGTCGGACGTCCTGCTGTTGTACCTGGCCCAACAGGTTCAGGCCCTCAAGGAGCACGATCCGGGTGTCCGCACTGACCAGCCGGATGCCGTGCATCAGCTGCGGGTGGCCGCGCGCCGGTTGCGGTCGGCACTGGCGTCGTTCCGGCAGCTCATGGACGCCACGACGCCCCGGTTCCTCAGGGCAGAGCTGCAGTGGCTGGCCGGCGCTGTTGGTGAGGCGCGGGACACCGAAGTCATGCGGGCCAGGCTGAAGGAACTAATGAGTGCCGAGCCCGCTGAGCTGTTGATGGGTCCGGTTGCGCGGCAGATCGAGGAGAACCTTGGCGCCACCTATCACCAGGCGCATGCTGCAGGGTTAGCGGCGCTGGACAGCGACCGCTACTTCCGCCTCCTCGATTCCCTCGATGCCCTCATTGCCGGGCCGCCGCTTACGGACGCTGCAAGCCGGGATGCACGGCGGACAATTGGCCTTCTCGTCTTGGCTGAACGCAAACGGTTGAAGAAAGCCGTTCGCGCCGCGATCAGCGCGACGGGAACGGCGCCGGAGGATGCCGCGCTGCATGAAGTCCGGAAATGCGCCAAGCGCCTGCGCTATGCCGCCGAAGCGGCAGCCACGATTTTCGGCAAGCAGGCGACGTCTCTTGCTCAAGCCGCGGAGGGGATCCAGGAGATCCTCGGGGACCTCCAGGACAGCGTCGTAACCCGGGAAACCCTTCGAATGCTGGCGGCCCGGACCGCGGCGGGCGGGGGCAACGGATTCAGCTATGGGCGCCTGCAYGCGCTGGAGCAGCGGCGCGGCGAGGAGGCCCGCGCCAGCTTCTACCGCGCGTGGCGGAAGTCCAGGCCGGAGCCTCTCCACTGGAACTAGACACCGTTCCCAACCGCAGAGAGAGCCCCAATGACCGAACCCCGCACCGGCTTGCCGGCCATCTGGTCAGACGGACTCGGCCGCGCGAGCATCCGCGCCGTTCAGGCCCTGGCGGTGGCTGCCCTTGCCTACGCGATCATTTGGGCGGCCACCAGCGTCCCGCTTGTCATCATCCCGGTCCTGATCGCCGTCATCCTGGCTGCAGCGATTTCCCCGCTGGTCCGCTGGCTAACGGGGCATGCCTGGCCGCGCGCCCTCGCAGTCGTTGCCTCCTTCGTGGCCATCCTCGTAGTCGTCGGAGGCATCATCACGGGCATCGTTTTCCTGGTGAACAACCAGTGGGCAGAGCTCTCAGCCCGCGCCGCTGCGGGGATTGACCAACTGCATGCCTTCCTGAATAACGGGCCGGTCCCCGTCACCGACCGACAGATCACCGCTGCCATCGACTCGGCCCGGGTGTTCCTCACTTCCAGCACCTTCGGCGCTGAAGCCCTCACCGGGGCACGGACCGTGGGGGAAATMTTCACCGGCGCGTTACTGATGGTCGTGACCTTGTTCTTTTTCCTCAAGGACGGCCTTGAGATCCGGACCTTTCTCATCGGCTTCCTTCCCGCGGACCACCGCGCCAGGGCACGCCTGGCCGCAGACCGCAGCACCGCCGTCCTGGGCGGGTACGTCCGCGGCACTGCCATCGTGGCCGCAATAGACGGCCTCACCGTMGGGATCGCCCTCGCCGTTATGGGAGTTCCGCTGGCCCTCCCGCTGGGTGTGTTCATCTTCATGGGCGGATTCATCCCCATTGTCGGTGCCACAGTCGCAGGCACCCTGGCCATCGCTGTCGCGCTGATCTCCAACGGCCCCATCCAGGCGCTGATCGTCCTCGCCATCGTGATCGMGGTGAACYAGCTCGAACACCACTTCCTGCAGCCGGTCCTGATGGGCAAGGTGCTCAGCATCCATGGGCTCGCCATTCTGCTCGTCCTGGCCGCCGGCACCATCCTCGCCGGAATCGTCGGCGCGCTGCTGGCCGTTCCGATCACCGCCGTCGCCTGGACCGTTTTTAAGACGTGGACCGAAAAAGATCAGGTGCCCGGACCGGAGAAGCCGGTGCCCGAGCTGCGGGACGGAGAGCCCGTTGAGTGAGAKGGCATGAAAGGCGCCGTCATGGACATCCCGGCGTGGCTGGTCCAGAATCGGGATATGCCCCTGGCCGAGCAGTATGGGCTTTTCTTCGAAGGTGACATGCCGCCGCGGCGCTCCCTGCGCACCGCGTGGCTGCTGGCATTGTTCCTGGGCTTCACCGGCGCGGACCGGTTCTACCTCCACCGGCCCGTCACCGGCACCCTGAAGCTGTTGACGCTCGGCGGCGCCGGCATCTGGTGGCTCATTGACCTGTTCCGGATCACCGACGAATACGCCGCCGACGGTGCATCAATGCCGCTGGTCGGGACCGACCCCCTGCGCCGCGGCCTGCGCACGGCCTCAATTGTCCTGGTCGGMGCCCTCGCGGGTGCGCTGGTCTGCGTCACCGCGGCACCCGTCACCGGGACTGTCACCGCCACCGTCACCGCCGTAAACGCCCTGCTGCACCCGGCCCCGCCGCCCCCGGTGAAAGAGTGGGTCACCGTGGCCGAGGCCTCGGCCACGAAACCCCCGGGGCCGGTCGTGACCCTTACCGGCAAGCTCCACATCGAGTACACCTTCACCGGGCCCGCCGTCGCCTACCTCCAACCCGTGAAAGGGCCGGCGCTCACCGTGCTGTCCCTGGTMAAGGCCGGCGCCKGGGCGATCGGCCTCACCCTGGCCCCGGGAACGTACACGCTGATAGTCAGCACCACCGGCACCATCTGGCACCTCACGGCCCAGGAATACCGGCTCCCCGGGTAGGGCAAGACGGAGCAACACACGGTCTTGGTCGGTTTTCTTTTTTGCCTTGACTCCGGGTAAGCAACGGGCGCACAGTGATGGCCTGTGGCTGGGGCAGCGCACACCCATATCGCAAACCGGGCAGGCCGGTCACGACCGGCTATTGTCCGTACCTGCTTGACGGAGACCCCCCATGCCAGCCATCGGCTTCCAGCACCACGTACCGGCCAGTGCCCCATCGACGGAAAGTCCGCGTCCTCGATGGAGAGCCGCTCTGGTGGCCGTAGTCMTGGTCCTCACTAGCCTCCTTGGG
>NZ_JBFTHK010000180.1:0-8359 GCF_056394205.1 Arthrobacter sp. 10T413_2
AACAACACCGGCATCAAGCACATCAAACGCACTGCCCGCGGATACCGGAACCCGGCCAATTACAAATCGATTATTCTCATGAGAAGTGCCGTCCGGACGGCGGCATGACACTCATCCGGGATTCGCTTCCCCATGAACCGTGAAGAGCCAGGTATCGGAGATGCCTGCCTCGATGTGCTGAACGGTGCGAAAKATGCTCGCCGGCTCAAGGAGCTTCCGGGCTCCAATGCTTCAACGGTTGGCCTCGCTATGGCCTCTGGCGGCGCGTCTTCAAGTAGACGACTCCCAGCACTACAACCGCCAGCAAGCCCATGTTGAGGGCCAGCCAGAAAGAGTCTGTCCAGTCACTTCGGGTATTCAGGACGAGGTTAGCGACGAAAGTCCCGGCGAAGAACAGGACGAGCGACAAGAGGCTGATCGCGATGTATTTGCGCTTGCTCAACATTTCATCCCTCCGCGCGGATGGGGAACATTGGGAACTCCTCGTAGTTACGTGGTAGCCACAGGCAAGGCTCTAGTTCAGCCAAACATGTATTGCGAAATTGAAGCTATATAAAGTACAGCGAGACCGTGTCCTATTGCCCAGGCTATGGTCTGCGACCTCTTCCCTGGAGCTCCCTTGGATATTGCTCCTTGTTGATCGATCTGGCGCTGTAAGCGCTCTGACCGCAGTGGTCTAAGACCATTGAGAACAAGCGATACCAGCAGAGCGGCGAAGGAGGCGTATGCCAGGACCGGTCGCCCCTGGAAAGACGTAAATGGAGGCAATGTGAACATGATTGCCGCTGCTGCGACCAAAGCTCCAAGGTGAACTGCCTCGAAGCCGATCTCGCCCTTCCCGCCCGGTTTGATTGCCATGCGGTGTCGCCCAGCCCAGCTGACGCTGTAGCCTGCKAGCAGGAGATATACGAATATCAATACACGAATCATTAGCAATATTTTCGCACGCAGTTGAAGGCGTCGTAACCTGCCGGGGCGAAATTGACTGCTCCCCAGACTGCGCGGGCCGTACTCTTCAGGGCCCCGTCGGCAACGTGCTTTGAATCCCAGGCAGTCCCGCGCATTACCTTGTCACATGCGGTTGCGCCACCAACGCTAAGCGCTAGGGCAGCAAGTGAGCTGCCGCATTCGCCGGCGCTGTTGTCTATCGCGCAATCCTTGATGGCGCCAGTGTTGTCAGCCAGGCTTACTCGTTGGCGGCTACGCCGGCGACGCAGATCAGCAAGACATTCCAACGGCGTCCACTCGCGAACAACCCGCTGGCGTAAGACATCACGTCTTGCGTGGACTATAGCTTGATGGTTTGTCTATTGACCCGTGAGGAATCCAAGAACCAGAAATCCGAGGCCCAGCACTGTGATGCCGGTGCCAAGAGTCCGCACGCGCTTGAACTTCTTAGCCTTGTAGGCTTCACCTTCGGCGCCCGATTTGAGAAACAGGTTGCCACTCGTTGCCACCCGGGCTATCCAACTTGAGATCAACGAAATGATAAGCCCCATTGCGCTGAAGACAATCCCCATGAATAGCGCTGGTGTCATAATGGTTCCTTCGGCCCCTGAAACTGAGTGAATAGCCGCCCCGAACCCGGCGCCAACTCCGGCTCACCGCCGGTCGGGATGAAGCCGTCGCGATGGAGGCCGTTCAAGACATGTTTCCTTCCTCAGTTACGGCGACTTCATACCCTCATTGCCGGGGCGCCCCTTGGAGCGCAATTTATATATGACGCCTGCCGCGACGATGGCTATCAGCGAACCAGCAAGTACAAATCCACCCGTTCCAGGGTCCGGGACGGCGACGATCGTCCCTGCTATGAAATGGAGCACCACGATTTGGGGCCAGGACATTATGAGATTMTTTCGCACCGCGATCCTATCTATTCATCGACAGACACGTGGTCTAATTTCCTCGCTTGCGCTCCAGCTGCTGTGCGATAAGACGAATGGATACGCCCACACCGATTCCTATAGGAACCAAGTAGAGCACGCCAGACCGGGGGTAAAGCTGACCCACAAAGGCGCCGACTACCGCCGCGGAAACGATGACGGCGAGGATAGTGAGCGTCAGCTTCCGATCAGTCATTGTCACTTGACCTGTCCGCCGGCCGACCCCTKAAACCTCGTTGCTCCGTGCTTTCCCCCACAAACATCGACGCCCCCAATGTCAACGAAAAGTTCTAGGCGTCACGCTAAGCCGGTCACGGCGTTCTTGGATAGGTGAGACGGCTTGAAAGTTTTAGTCACATGGACCGGCTGTACCTGTGACAGTCCGGCGCCTCCACGACGCGAACTACAGCGGTTGGATGATCCTCCTTGGACTGGTCCCCTTCGTCGGCGGCATCATCCTGCTCGTCTTCACCGTCATGGAACCCAAGCCCGAGGGCCAGCGCTTGGACGTCCCTTCCTGACAAGGAGCTGGACCAGAAGGCCCCCGGCGCGATGCGCCGGCGGCCTTCCTTTGCCTGATAGGCGCTGGTCAGTATGAGTCCAGCAGCCAGGGGTCACAGCTGGCGGGCACACCGGAGTTGTACCCGGTCATGAAGGCAGCGTGCCGCTGCATAGGAGTGCCGTGGTGGCCGCGCGAGCTGGTGTTGTAGTCGCCCACCAGCATCGTTGCCTGGATGGCCTCCTCGATGTCACCGGCCTCAAGGATTCCCTCGTAGTACGCCGAGTTAGCCCACACACCGGCCCAACAATCCGCGTGGAGCTCCGTTTTGTAGACGGGGTAGTTCAGATCCGCCGGCGGAAGGGGAACGATGCCCAGCTCGGTTTGCACGTTGTGGGCATATTCATGGGCCACGGCCATGGCCACCGAGAAGTCCCCGGACAAATTCGTAGCAGCTTCAGTGTTCCCTTGMGCCCTCAGCTCCCCATTCCAGATCTTGGTTGCAATGGCCTGGGAGAACACAATGCTGTCATCGAGCGGGCAATAGTACGCATCATCATCAGTTGTCGGCGCGTTGTTGTCGCAGGCATTCTGCACGGACTCGCCAGGGGCTGGGAACACCACGTTCACGTAGGGCGCCGGGAGGCCAGCCGCTTGCAGGACCTTCGTCCAGTACTTGTCGACGTCCGTCGCAACCATCGTCATGAACGCTGACATGGTTGCCCGCGAATTCCCTGTGGAACGGAGTTGTGCGCCCTGGCCAGCGCGTGGCTGTTGCGGAAGCTGCGTCGTKGCCGGGACGGGTGCGGCCGGGTCCGGGGTACCCGGCGGCGTCACCATGGCCTCGTATGAAGGACTCGCCGACGACGCCCCCGGGGACGCCGACGACACAGACGGGGTAGCGGAAGCTGAACTCGCAGTGGGCGTCGGACCCGATGCCGGCGCGGACGCTGGACCTTGAGCCGTCAGCCCTGACGAGCACGACGTGCAGGCCAGTACGGATATAACGACCACGGAGAGGGCGATTCTAGGTGCTTTCATGGTGTCCCGTTTCTCATGCATTAACTGCTGGATACGAGGCGACCCCACCCAAAGTCGTCGATACCGACACGTGATATGTCGGATTTATGGAGTGATGCTCCCGACAATACGCCGGTGGGTCCCGGATTGCACTGGTTCGACCTGACKAAGTCGACGAATTTCGCCGGAATGCTGGATTTGTGAACACGACCGAGGCGGTCCGCTAATCGAGGAACGGCTCCCACATGGCGCGCATCGTTTCCGCGCGGYCGGCKAGCCAGGCCCGGACAGCGAGTTCGTCTGCCGGTGTGACCTTGATCCGGACGGACTTGTTGTACGGACTGCCCTGCATCATGTTCGGTGATGCCCMCGCGGAGGCGTGCGTATTCAAGATTGATGGTATCTATTGGCGTCACTCTAGGAGCAATCGGGACGAAATGGCCGAGAGAGGGCCGGCCACCGGCGCGGAGCGTCTGCACGCGCACACACAATTGAGTTGGTCCGGCGTGGGCCGATTAAAGCTTGTGGACGACAGTCCCTTGTCATGTTTGTCCCATCAGGACTACTATCGCCTCATCCACGATCCCTATTGGGATGATGATTTGCGGGCACTGTTCCCGCCGAAACGCGCTCAATTCTTTCCTCCGAGCGCAATATGACACCTGCGAGGGGCAGGCATCAGCCGTAAAGGCTCATGCACGGACTAAATCCGGAATATTGGGGCTACCTCTCATGACCCGCTTGCATCTCAGCATTCTTGCTGCGCTGATCCAGCGTGCTCGCCATTCACGAATGGGGCGTTGTCATGATGAAAGAAGACAACGATGAGACGCAAAATCATGACAGCACTGTTCTCCATAGTGATGCTCGTTCTGGGAACGGTCGCTTTGGCTTCGCCCGCACAGGCGTCCTCGGGAGGCACGTTCTGTTTCCGGCAGCAGAATGATGACCCCTTCATGAACAAACCCGTGTCCCTTGAGCTGAGTGCAGATGGGAACAACTGGTACAACGTGCTCACTCTCCAGACTGATGAGAGCGGATGCGGCTGGTACACCCTGACGGGCGACTACACGCAGTACTACGTCCGCGTCACAGCAGACTGGTGKTGGACGGGCATCAATGGGGAACTTCGTCAACACTGGACCGGGTTCACAATTGCCGGTTCACCGGGGACTCAGTATGACTCGCTGGGGAGCAACATTGTCATCTGCGCAAGCGTAGATGAAACATCCCCATGCTACTGACCGCTATCTTCCAACCGGGATTTCGATGAGGAGAGAAGATCACCGTGCTCCGAAAGATCACCACCGCACTCTCTGCTTTGGCTTTGGTCATACTTGGTTCGATTGCCATCGCCCCGTCAGCTAACGCAGCATCAGGGGGAAGTTACTGCTTTCAATACGAGACAAACGGGTACCCGTACGACACTTAGCCCGTCTACATTCAGTTCAGCGATGACATGGTGAACTGGAACACTGCCCTGATAATGAACACGGACAGCAGTGGCTGCGGCGCGTTCTATGTGTATGGCGATGACATCTACAGGTACGTGCGCGCTGTCGCGAGGCAAGAAGTGCGTACGAGCCTCGGTGGCATTGCCGCCGTCTGGTCAGGTTCGTCCCCGCTCTACGGAAATCCGGGGAACGCAGCCCCAAGCCTCGGGACTGGGGTAGTCACATGCGTGTCGCGGAGTGTATACCCATGCTTCTAGTCACGCAGCTAATAGACTTGGGCTAGAGGCAAAATCCCCGGCGCGTACAAAGACCTCCACAGCGTCATCGACGCGCAGAGGGACCTCGTGGACATYGTCCAGCACCTGCGGACCATGCTCTGCGTTAAGGGCTAGACCACCGCGACGGCGAAGGCCGCCCCTGGGACGCATGTCGGTCGATKGGACCCAGAAGGGCGTGGACCTTAAAATGGGCCTAGACCTCGTCGGCGTCGCCCGCAATAGGGCCGTCAGCACCATTTTCCTCCTCTCCGGGGATGATGACCTGGCCGAAGCTGTCGAAGCCGCGCAGGACGCCCCGCCTCCGATGCGGTTGAGCAAATAGTCGGGCGGGAACGTCTTCACGAGCCTGGACTCCAGGGCGTCGAGGCTCGAAGTCATGGCGCCAGTCTAAGAGGAGGACGGCATCAATGGGGCGAGAGGAATCCCGGGCGCGCGAATCTCTATACAGGCGAATAACGGCGTATCCAGATTTCTGGATACGGCGTTATGGCGTTCGGCGGCGCTGGCCAGCGTCATGAACTCTAGCGCTTCAGGGCTGTTCGTCAATCCTGCGATTGCGTGCGCTGATGAAGGCGTTACTGTTTCCCAAATACTTGTGGTATTCCTTATCRTCCTTCGGAACGGCGTCCCTTGTGCTGAAGCCGCCGATCGGATGGAGGAAGGACCGGACGCTCTTGCCGTCATCCTCTAAGAGATCCTGCAGCAGGAAGAACTCGACGTACTCGCGGAAGGTCTTGAACAGGGCGAAGAAGTCCACGTATCTTGCAAGGGGCTTCGCAAGGGGATTCGGCAGCTCACCAGAATAGTGCCGACGGATGCATTCCAAGGTCAGGGCGGGGCGATCGGCGATCCTAGGGTGGAATCCGCGCGCACCATTGAGGGTCATCTGTCCGCCGATCTTGTTGCCCGGGAACACGATGGTGCTTCCGGCCGTGTAGCCAATGTACTCAGGCAGGTCGCCCTCCGGGATCGAGCGTATGACGGCCGCCGCCTTGCCGAGCAACCTGGTGGTGAAGGCCTCGCTGGCGAGGACGAATACACCGCCCCGGGCGGACCGGTGCACGAGATAAGCGCCTGGCTCGGGTCTCAGATCGAACCGTCCGCCGGAGGGCAACTCCTTGTTCCACAGCAGCTGGTGGTACCTGAGCAGTGTCGGGCTGAAGGAATCAGGGTCCTTGCCGTCCGGAGTATCTGAGTGGAAGTCAAAGGTGGTGTCAACGCCTGCAGTCATTCAGTGTGCCCCTCGTGCTMGACGCGTATCCGCGGTGATGGCATTCGCCAGTTCACGTGCGGTTAGTCGACCACAGAACGTGGTGGAGTTCTACTTTGACGCTTTCCGTGTCGCAACTCTTCTGGCTGCCTGTCCGCAGACCCCGTTCCGGGGCCGCTTTGGCGAACTCTTCAGCGCAAGCTGCGCCCACGGGCCGGGCCTCCGCGACGTCGGGACTCGGCCACGAGCGCGCCCGCCAACAGCTGGAGCGCTTGCTGGCGCCATCGTTAGTCATGGCTTCGGCCCGACAAGCGCAGCGGGCGGATGTGCCTATTAATTTCGCCAACTAGGTCAGTCAGCCGACATGGGCAGTAGTCCACCAAAACCGCGGAATCGCGGTGGTCCGCATCTGGCGCTTTTCGCCAAGTGCCCTTGGGTCTCACACTCGCTCGTCCGTGAGATGTCGACTTAATTGTAAGAATAGCTTCCTATTTGGAAGAAACGCATCGTCTGTCTAGTTGGAAGTCTTCCAAGTAGCTGCCACTAAATCGGGCCCTGCACGGTAAATCGTGCAGGGCCAGATTTGTGAGCACTCAGCAGCCCATGGCTTGATGAGACCGCGCAGGGAGTTGGGTTCAGCGGAGTTTTAGGAGTGCGGGCATCGGGCACGCCGGTCGCGCGGTTCTATGCCGACAACGGGCGATGCCATGCGGACGGCATCCAACAAGGGGATCCCGGCACAGCCACCGCCCATGCTGGTGTCTGGTTCTCCGCGCCGCCCGTGGCTGGCCTAGGATGACGGCTAGGCGGTGCTGCTCGAGCAAGCCGTGATGAAGGAGCCGAGATTCTTGGTAGTTCCGCAGCCTGGAGCCAAACCGTTGACGTCACTCCCGGGCGTGTCCCTGCGGCGCGTGGGCCCCACGGTGATCATCATCCTCGCGGCAGCCTACGCCCTGTATTGGCTCCTGGTCCGTCCCGCGGGGGAACCTCCCGCCGGATACGTCGGCCAGCTCTTCGGCGGGGAGTCGATACTGCTGCTCTCCATCGCCCTGGTCTTGATCAGCACCCTTCCGCAGGTGGAGCACGTGTTCGGCGGGATTGACCACGCAGCCATCTGGCACCGGCGTGCCGCCATCACCGGGACCGTCCTCCTGCTTCCGCACATCGAGCTGGCAGCCAACCCCGAGGCGACCAGCGTGGGGAAAACCCTTGCCGTCATCGGGATCTCCGGGCTCGCGGCCCTGGTGGCCTGGGCCATCCTGCCGCGCTGGCGGACCATGGTCCCCGCGCGGGTGCGCGACCTGGTCCTTGGCCTCGGAAGCGCCCGGCCGGTCCGCCTGGTGGCCCGCCTGCTGGGTGGTTACGAGCGCTGGCGTGGCTTCCACCGGTTGACGGGAATATTCGTTGCGGCCGGGTTCTTCCACGGACTGCTGGACGCCAGCGCGTTCGACGCCGCCCCCGGGCTACGGTGGAGTTTCGTGGCCATCGGCGGCGTCGGGCTGGCGTTCTACGCCTACCGGGAGCTCCTGGCGCGCCGCTTCCTGCCGCACCACGACTACCAGGTGGACCAGGTCAAAGCGGTGGCCCCTGATCTGGTGGAGCTGAGCCTTGCACCGCTCGGCAAACCGCTGGACTTCCGGCCTGGCCAGTTCGCCATGATCTACCTGGAAACCAAGCAGGGCTGGCAACGCCATCCCTTTTCCATGTCCGGTTCGGCCCGGGACCCGCACCTGCGTATCACCGTCAAGGCGCTCGGGACCACACAACAAGGCTTCCTGACGTGGTGCAGCCCGGAATGCCGGCGGTGGTGGGCGGGCCCTATGGCCGGTTCGACAGGCACAAGGGAACGGAACACCAGGTCTGGATTGCCGCCGGTGTGGGAATCACACCGTTCCTGAGCTGGCTGCGGTCCCTGGAGGGGGACCTGCGGGAGTCAGTCCACTTTATTGTCACGTCGGCAGGACCGTCCCCGTTCGCCGCGGAAATCACATCCATCGCGAAGGACTACCCAAGCC
>NZ_JBFTHK010000181.1:0-8351 GCF_056394205.1 Arthrobacter sp. 10T413_2
GTGCTAGAGGGCGCCGAAACCGACGCGGCGGGCCTCTTCTGCGCCGATTTCCACGTAGCCCAGCACATTGGCGGGGACAATGACGAGGCGGCCCTTGTCGTCCGTCAGCCGCAGCTCGCTGCCCTTGGCGATCGCGTCGCCCACCACCTTGGCGACGGCGTCGGCGTCTTGGGCCGATTCGAGCACAATTTCGCGGCCAATATTCTGAATACCAATCTTTACTTCCACAGGGGGCCTCCCAGCCAGTCAAAGTCGAATAAATGTCTAAGGTCAATCTCTAGTTGTAGTCTAGGACTCTTTGGGGAAGCGGGAGATTCCGCGCCAAGCTAAACGGTAGATGAGGTCGCTGGCCACATCGAGGTCCAGGTCCCCGTCGGTTTCCAGCCAGTACCGGGCACTCACATGGGCCATTCCGGCCAGTCCGCGGCCCARGAGCTGGGCCTCGAGTTCCGGCAGCTTGGTGTCCTCCGCGATCACGCGCGCGACGGCGTCGGCAAAAGTTTTGTTGAACGTTTCCAACCGTGCGCTGACGTCGGGATCGTTGATCAGGTCCGATTCGAAGACGAGCCGGTGGGCCTGGTCGTCGTTGGCGATGAATCGGAAGTAGGCGCGCATGACCGCCTGGACGCGCTCGTCGTTGTCGCTGGTGGAATTCAGGGCGCCCAGCAGGAGATCAATCAGCTTGCTGAGATGGCTGTCCAGGAGGGCCAGATAGAGGTCCCGCTTGGACGGGAAGTGCTGGTACAGGACAGGCTTGCTGACATGGGCGGTCTCGGCGATCTCATCCATGGCGGCACCGTGGTAGCCGTTCGCCACGAAGACTTCCTGCGCAGCCGCCAAAAGCTGCGCCCGGCGTTCGTCGCGGGGGAGGCGTGCCGAGCGCTGTCCGCTGCGCGTCTGCCCGGCCGGCGGCTTGCCGGTCTCGTCCCGCTCCACCGGTGCCTGATGAACCACTGTCGGCCTTCTTTCCCTCTTCACCCAATAACGCGCAAGTACACTCAGCGGCATTGCACTGAACTACATTGCACTGAACTACACTTTACGCGCGGGTAATATGACCTGGTGGTATCTTCGGGCATAGATTGAAGTATGGCTTCCAAGTTCACCGCCACCGGCGCCCCCGCAACCCTCCAGACGCAGCAGGATGCGCGGCCCGGGCCGCTGGTTGACCCGGCAATCGATCTCAGCCCGGACGAGGTKGAACGCTACTCGCGGCACCTCATCATTCCGGAAATCGGCGCAATCGGGCAKCGCCGGCTCAAGAACGCGAAAGTCCTGGTGATTGGAGCCGGCGGCCTCGGTTCTCCGGCCCTCCTCTACCTCGCCGCCGCCGGGGTCGGCACCCTCGGTATTGTCGATGACGACGACGTCGACCTCAGCAACCTCCAGCGGCAGATCATCCACGGCGTCGCGGACGTGGGCCGGCCCAAGATCGAGTCGGCCCGTGATGCCATTGCGGCCCTGAACCCGCTCGTGAACGTCCGGCTCCATAACGTCCGCCTCGACGCATCCAACGCCCTGGACCTCTTCGCCGACTACGACCTCATCCTCGACGGCGCGGACAACTTCGCCACCCGCTACCTCGTCAACGATGCCGCCGCCATTCTCGGCAAACCCTACGTCTGGGGGTCGATCTTCCGCTTCGACGGCCAGGTCAGCGTCTTTTGGGAACAATACGGGCCCACCTACCGGGACCTCTACCCGGAGGCGCCGCCGGCCGGCTCCGTGCCGTCCTGCGGGGAAGGCGGCGTATTCGGCATGCTGTGCGCCGCCGTCGGATCGCTCATGGTGACCGAGGCCGTCAAGCTGATCACCGGCGTCGGGCGGTCCCTGCTGGGCCGGCTGGCGCTCTATGACGCGCTGGGCGGCACCTGGCGCGAGATCAAGGTGGCCCGGGACCCCGAAGCCGAGCGCATCACGGAACTCACCGATTACGAGGCGTTCTGCGGGATCACCCCCACGGCGGATGCGGGCACCGAACACACCGTGACGGCGACCCAGCTCGCCACGATGCTGGCCTCGCGCAACGCCGGCCTCAAGGACTTCCACCTGGTGGACGTGCGGGAGAGCGGGGAGTACGAGATCGTCCGCATCGACGGCTCGGTGCTGATCCCGCAGGGCCGCATCCTGGCCGGCGAAGCGTGGCAGGACCTGCCCCAGGACGCGGAAATCGTCTTCCACTGCAAGGCCGGAACACGTTCCGCGGCCGTCCTCGCCGCGGCCCGCGCGGCCGGGTACGAGCGCGTCAGCCACCTCGAAGGCGGCATCCTCGCCTGGGTGCGGGACGTGGAACCCGGGAAGYCGGTGTACTGAGGCTTTCCGGCCCTCAGGTGTCGCGGCCTTCGGGCCGTCCATCCACGGCACCTGAACAGCACTGCCCGTCGAACTGTACCTCCAGCGAAAGGCTTGGTCATGAGCGAGGAAAACACCCTGACACCCCAGCAGAAGATTGGCTCCGGCTTCGGCCGGGATTCGACGGCGGCCGAGGTCGTTGCCGGCATCGACCTGGCCGGGAAGACCGCGATGGTCACGGGCGGCTACTCCGGTCTCGGCCTGGAGACCGTGCGGGCCCTGGCGTCGGCCGGCGCCACTGTTATGGTGCCGGCCCGACGGCCGGAGCACGCCCGCGACGTCCTCGCTGCGGCCGGACTGACGCCGGGAACCCGCGGAGGCGATGTCAGCGTGGCCGAGCTGGACCTTGCGGACCAGGCCAGCGTGAAGAAGTTCGCCGCCGGCTTCCTGGCCGGCGCGGAACCCGGCACMCGGCGCAGCCTGGACATCCTCATCAACAACGCGGCCATCATGGCAAGTCCGGAGCACCGGGTGGGCCCCGGCTGGGAGTCCCAGTTCGCCACAAACCACTTGGGCCACTACGCCCTCACCAACCTGCTGTGGCCCGCGCTCACCGCGGCGGCGGGAGCGCGCGTGGTCTCGCTGTCCTCCACCGGGCACAAGCTCTCGGGGATCMGTTTCGATGACATCAACTTCGACGCCGGCTACGACAAATGGCGGGCGTACGGCCAGGCCAAGACGGCCAACGCGCTCTTCGCCGTCCAGCTCGACGCCCTGGGCCGGGACTTTGGCGTGCGGGCCTTCGCCGTGCATCCCGGCGGGATCATGACGGAGCTGCAGCGGCACCTGCCGCGCGAGGAAATGATCGCCGCGGGCTGGATGGATGAGAACGGCAACGTCGACGCCCGGTTCAAGACCCCRGCGCAAGGTGCGGCCACCTCGGTCTGGGCCGCAACGTCACCGGCCCTTGAGGGCATGGGCGGCGTCTACTGCGAGGACTGCGACATTGCCGAAACCACGGTGCCGGGATCGCCGGAGGCGAGGATCAGGGGCGTGGATGCCCATGCCGTGGACCGGGAGGCTGCCGCACAGCTGTGGCAGGTGTCGGCCGACATGACCGGAATTAACGCTTTTCCCGGGTGGGCCGGGTAGGCAAGGTGAGCCGCGGATAGGGCCGCAGGCAGTTACGCGGTTTCGCGGATGTCGCCGGCGGCGCGGCCGTGCTCCGCGTGGCTGTGCTCCACAGGGCAGTCGGCCTCGGAATCTGCAGGACCCCGGACCGTCGCAGCGGTCGTCGCGGGGGAAGGGTCCACCGTAATGCCGTACAGCGCCTCAAGACCGGCAACGTAGGCGTCCTGCTGTCCCTTGGCGGCGAGTTCGCGGGCCCGGACGGTGGGGACATGCAGCAATTGCTTCACCATGCGGCGCAGGGCGAATTCGACTTCCTCGGCGGCCGCGGTGCAGCCGTGCCGGGCGCGGACCTTTTCCATTTCCGCATCCAGGACGTTCATCGTGTGGCGGCGCAACGCGACGATCGCCGAGTCCACGGAACGCGCCTCGCGCTCCTGCTCAAAGGCGCTGGCCGCACCGGACACAATGCTGCTGGCCTGCGCGAGCGACTCGGCCTGTTCCTGAGGCGCGGCGAGCCGGACGGATTCCAGCGTGAGGAGTTCGACGCCGTCGAGCTCGCCGACCGCGGGGTCGAAGTCGTGCGTCAGGGCGAGGTCGATCGCGATGAGCGGCTGGGCCGAGCCCGACCGGATCCGGGCGAGGTCGTCCGCTTCGACCCGGCTGTCCGAGCCGCTGCAGCCGATCATGACATCGGCAGCGGCGACGGCGGCCGGAAGGGTGTCCTCATCCAGGGCAGTGCCGCCCCGGGTAGCGACGAAACCGGGCGCACGGCCGGAGGAGGAGTAGACCGAGACATCGGTGCAGCCGCGTTCGCGCAACAGTGACATGGTGGCCCCTGCGTAGGCGCCGGTCCCGAAGACGACGGCCTTCTTGGCGGACCAGTCCGGGCTTTCCGACAAGTCGGTGGCAAGATCCAGTGCTACGGAGACGATGGAGAGGCCGCGGGAACCAAGCGCMGTCTGGGCGCCGACGTCCTTGGCGGTCTTGGACGCCGCCTGGAAGAGTCGCACCAGGCCGGAGCTGGCCGTGCCTTCATGCTGGGCCGTGATCAAGGCGCGGCGGACCTGGCCGGCGATTTCGCGTTCGCCCACCACGGCGGAGTCCAGTCCGGAGCTCACCGCGAAGAGATGCTGGCTGACTTCGGCACCCGTGCGGGTGCTGAAGGCGCGGGAGACCAGCTGGTCGTTGAGTCCGCTGGCTCCGCTGATCTGGGTGATGAGGGCAGCCCGGGCCGCGTCGACGGCGTCCGGATGCCGGGCTTCCCCGTAGATTTCGAAGCGGTTGCAGGTGGCAAGGACAACGGCACCCGCCACGGCCGGCGATCCGGCGAGGGCGGATGTGGCAAGCCCGGAAGCGCCGGTGCTCAACTGAGCAACGGTTTCGAGGTCGATGTCGGCGTGTGTAGCCACCAATGAGAAAAGAACCACAGCACGACCATCATAGCTTTTTCGCGCCTGTGTAGAACAACTATCCCGGCGTGGGGTCCGGCACCCAGGGCTGTGATCCCCGCCACGGCGCGGCACCCGCGGCCAGTGTGACAGCCCGCGTGACAGGCTGTCGTTATCTTTTAGGCGCAAATTTGGGCACAATCGAAGTCATGACTCCAAGCGCTGCGGCACATGCCGGCACGACAAAATTCAGTACGTCCGAGAACGGCTCATCCGCCGATGCGGCAGTAAACGGCGCCGTCGCAGTTGGAGGCGCAGTGACCGGCGCCGGTGGCCTCGACGCCGGACACCCGCTGATGGACGGCCGCACCGCGGACTCACCGCTGATCACCGCCTACCGCGGCGGCAAGCCTTCCCGCCGTCCCGTCTGGTTCATGCGTCAGGCGGGCCGCTCGCTGCCCGAGTACCTCAAGGTCCGCGAGGGCGTCGCCATGCTGGACTCGTGCCTGCGCCCGGAACTGGCTTCGGAGATCACCCTGCAGCCGGTCCGCCGTCACGACGTCGATGCCGCCATCTTTTTCTCCGACATCGTCATTCCGCTCAAGCTGGCCGGCGTCGGCGTGGACATCGTGCCCGGCGTCGGTCCTGTCCTGGACGTGCCGGTGCGCACGGCGGCGGACGTCGCTGCCCTGCCGCAGCTGACATGGGAGGCCCTGGAACCCATTCGTGAGGCCGTCCGGCTGACCGTGGCCGAGCTCGGCAGCACTCCGCTGATCGGCTTCGCCGGCGCACCCTTCACGCTCGCCGCGTACATGGTGGAAGGCAAGCCTTCCCGCGACCACCTCGGCCCGCGCACCATGATGCACGCCGACCCGGAAACCTGGACGGCATTGGCCAACTGGGCCGCCGACGCCTCCGGCATGTTCCTTCGGGCGCAGTTGGAAGCCGGAGCCTCCGCCGCGCAACTCTTCGACTCCTGGGCCGGTTCGTTGGGGTTGGCCGACTACCAGCGCTACGTTGCCCCGGCGTCGTCCCGGGCCCTGGACCATGTCCGGGACCTCGGCGCACCGCTCATCCACTTCGGCACCGGCACCTCGGAACTGCTCGTCGCCATGCGAGACGTYGGCGTCGACGTCGTAGGGGTCGACTACCGGCTGCCGCTGGACGAGGCCAACCGCCGCCTCGGCGGGACCGTTCCGCTGCAGGGCAACATCGATCYCGCACTCCTCTCCGCGCCCTGGGAGATCCTGGAAGCGCACGTCCGCGAGGTGATCGAGGCCGGTTCCGCCGCGCCCGGCCACGTGTTGAATCTTGGCCACGGCGTGCCTCCGGAGACGGATCCCGAGGTGCTGACGCGCGTCGTCGAACTCATCCACTCCATTTCACCGGAGTAGGGGCATGGACGCAGGCGCCGCCGTAACGTCCGCGGCGGGTACCGCCGCAGAGGGCACCTCTCCTGACGGGACCGCCGTCGTGGTCGGGGGAGGGATCTCCGGCCTGCTTGCGGCCAGGGAATTCGCCCGGGCCGGCCTCCGCACCACAGTCCTGGAAGCCAGCCACGCCTGGGGTGGCTGCGTCGGCAGCCACGCTGTGGCGGGGCTGACCCTGGACAGCGGGGCGGAGTCCTTCGCTACCCGCACGGCCGCGGTGGCCGATCTCGCCGCCGAGCTTGGGATTGCCGGCGACATCGTCGCGCCGAACCCCGGCGGGGCCTGGGTGCAACTGCCCGACGGCCCGCGGGAACTGCCCAAGACCGGGGTGCTGGGCATCCCGGCCAGCCCATGGGATCCCGAAGTCCKCCGGTCCCTGGGCTTGCTGGGCTCCCTCCGGGCCTCCATGGACGCTGTGCTGCCGGCCTCGCTTGGCACCGCCGACGAGGCCACCAGTGTGTCAGCGCTGGTCCGCGCGCGAATGGGCAGGCGCGTGCTGGAGAGGCTCGTTGCGCCGGTGGTCGGCGGCGTCCACTCGGCCGATCCCTCCGTGCTCGACGTCGACATGGTGKCCCCCGGGCTGCGGGCCGGCATCCGCCGGCACGGTTCCCTCGCTGCCGCCGTCGCGGCCCAACGCAGGGGAGGAGCCAGCTCGAGCACCGGAGCGGCCGCACCGGGGACGGGCAGCTCCGCCGGGCTCCAGAAAGCCGGTTCCGCCGTCGCTGGCCTGCGAGGCGGGATGCACACCCTGGTGACCGCCCTGCTGGCCGACCTGCGCCGGCGCGGCGTCACCCTGCTCAGCGCCACCCCGGCCCGGTCCGTTCAGCGCACAGCCGGCGGCTGGCGGGTCACCACGGACCAGGACACGTACGACGCCGGGTTGCTCGTGGTTGCGGTCGAAGGACCCGCCGCCGCCGGGCTGCTTGAAGAATCCCTGCCGGAGCTTGCRGGCCTCCGCCCCGACGCCGGACCCGATGTCAGCCTGGTCACCCTCGTGGTGGATCTCCCGGCGCTCGACTCGGCGCCGCGCGGTACGGGCGTGCTCGTCGCCCCGCAGAGCCCCGGGATACAGGCCAAAGCACTGACGCACGGCACCGCCAAATGGGCCTGGCTAGCGGACCGGACCRGACCGGGCAGGCACGTGCTCCGGCTCTCCTACGGACGGGGTGCTGACCCCGTCGCGACGCCGGAAGCCCGCGGCCCGGGAGCGGCTGAGCCGCGCTCGGAACCGACGCGCTCGGACGAGGAACTGTTCCGCGCAGCCCTGGCCGACGCCTCGGCCCTGCTGTCGGTCCCGGTCACCGCCGGGGACGTGGTKGGCTGGGACGTGGTCCGCTGGGCCGGTGCGTTGCCGTTTGCGTCCCTCGGCCACAAACAGCGTGTCGCCGCCGTCCGGAGCGTCTGCGCCGCGGACGGCACCCTCGCCGTCGTGGGKGGATGGCTGTCCGGCAACGGGCTGGCCGCGATCGTGGCCGACACCCCCCAGCAGGTTCGCACCCTCCTGGCCTAAAAGGGTGCCGCCCCKACCGCTGCTTCCACACGCCGATGCGCCAAACGCCGCTGTCGAACCKTCGCCTACAACCACTTCGGGGACCCATTCCGGAGTCCCTGACGCCCCCTCAGCCACACGAATCACAGCGGCCCCAAATGCACCCTGAACCCCTCAAACCTCCGGGGTTACTGCCCGGTATTCCGCGGATTTCCGCCGGTTTTTCCTCCCGGACGATTCCGGCTAGGCTCGATGACCATGGTTATTTTCAGGTCCAACGTGTCAACAACGACGACCCGGCGCCATAGGAGCCTTCGACGCGGCGCAGCAGCAGCCGCGTTCGGGGMGGTACTGGCTGTTTCCGCGGGAGTTCCTGCCTCGAATGCTGCCACCGGTTTATCCCCAGCGGCGTCCACCCCGCCGTCGGCCCAGGTTTCCTTGACCCTCGGCCTGGGTGACGTGCTGGACAGCCTGCTCGGCTCCTCCCAGACGCGGAGCCCGTCGCCCACACCGAGCCMCTCGCCGTMCTCCGGCTCGGACGACGAGGCCGAGMCGACGCAACCGCCGTCCCGCAGCAGCCCGGAACCCACGATCCCCGAGTCAGGCAGTCCGGAGCCCAGC